>JBEKJN010000095.1:0-9203 GCA_050011235.1 Verrucomicrobiota bacterium
CCTCCACGTTGCCAATCATCACGTCCACGTATCTGGCGATTTCCCGGTTGACCTCCTGCGCGCGTTGCTGGCCGCCGGTGGCTTTCCAAAGCGACGGGCGGTAATTCAAATCGTAGCTGACCTTCGTGCCGTATTGCGTGGCCTTCTTGACGGCCTCGATGACGAGATGCGGGGTGGTGTCGCTCAACGCGGCGAAAATGCCGCCGGTGTGGAACCAGCGCGCCCCGAGCCTGCCGAAAATGGTGTCCCAATCGAAATCGCCGGCCCTGAGCTGGCTGGCGGCGGAATGGCCGCGATCGGAAACGCCCACCGCGCCGCGCATGCCGAAACCGCGTTCGGTGAAGTTCAGTCCGTTGCGCACCGTGCGGCCCACGCCGTCAAACGGCACCCACTTGATAAATTCCGTGTCCACACCGCCCTGCAAAATAAAATCCTCGATGAGCCGTCCGACATCGTTGTCGGCAAACGCGGTGCAAACAGCGGTCTTGAGACCGAAGCAGCGGCGCAGTCCGCGCGCAACGTTGTATTCGCCACCGCCTTCCCAAGCCTTGAATTCGCGGGCGGCGCGGATGCGGCCCTCGCCCGGGTCGAACCGGAGCATGATTTCGCCCAGCGCAATCAGGTCGTATTGGCACTGTGATTTGTCGCGAAGTTGGATTGGCATATTGGTTGTCTTTCAATTCCCGTTCTCGCATCAACACGAACCAAGAGATAAGTTCAAACCATCAGAGTCAAACAATTATCCTCCGGGGAAGGCTTGTCCCGCATTTTTGATCCTGCTTTTTGCCCAGTTGCGGGCCTGGAGCGGCGTTTTCAATTCATCCTGCAACTGCTGCTCGCGGATTTCGTTCAGCAACGCGCCCATGGCCGGACCAGGCTTCATACCGAGTTTGATTAAATCGTTTCCGGTGAGCAAGGGCGGACGAATGGTTGGCTTCTTTTTTAACTCGGCCGCCTGCTCCACTAAAAACTCATAATGCCCCAGGTCGCCGTGCGAGCCCAGGCAGTCGAGCCGGTGCAGTTCCAGTTCCAGCGGAAACGTCTCACGCAACAGCAGCCGGCGCAGCGTTGCCGTCCGCATTTGCTTTACGTCCTTGAACTGCATGTGCTGGCGCACACACGCGACGATTTCCTCGATTTGCCTTTTTGGAAAACGCAACCGCTGCAAAATCTTTTCCGCCATCGTCGCGCCGATTTTTTCATGCTCGTAAAAATGGATTTTGCCCGTCGCGGCATCGCGCTCCGCCGTCGGCGGTTTGCCGATGTCATGCAAAATCACCGCCCACGGCAAAGATTCGTGCGCGCCCGGCGGCAACTTTTCGAGCATCAACCGGACGTGCTCGAACACGGTTCCTTCGGGATGATAGTCCGGCGATTGCTCGCACGAAACCGTCGCCGCCAGTTCCGGCAAAACGTGCTCCAGCAGTCCGCTGTCGCGCAGCAGCACCAAACCGCGCGCCGCAGAGGAATCAATGGGGAGCACACGCGCCTCGCGTGTTCCGGCGAGCGCCCCGCTCGTCGATTCGGGGAAATGTCCGACGCGGGGCGCGGCGGACTGCACCCGGGGCGGGCGCGCTCCCCAATCCGACCGCGGCGGCGCAAACAATTTTATCAATTCGTCTCGAATCCGTTCGGCGCTGATGAGCTTGATTTTTGGCGCGAGCGATTTGACGGCGGCAAAGGTCTGCGGCTCGATTTCAAAATTCAACTGGGCCGCAAACCGCACCGCGCGCAACAGGCGCAAATGGTCCTCGGCAAAGCGTTCCTCCGGCGGACCGATGGTGCGGATGATTTTCGCGCGCAAATCCTTTTCGCCGCCGACCCAGTCGTGAAGTTTCTCGGCAACCGGATCATAAAACAAACCGTTGACGGCGAAGTCACGGCGCTGCGCGTCAGCCTCGGCATTGGCGAAAACAACTTTCATTGGGCGGCGACCGTCCTGGTAATCCGCCTCGGCCCGGAACGTGGCAACCTGGAACTGGTGTTTGGCTTCGACCACAATCATCACGCCAAATTTGCGCCCGACGGCGAGGGTGCGGTTGAAGAGTTTCTCGACCTGCTCCGGCCTGGCGTCCGTGGCGATGTCGTAATCCTGCGGCTCGCGTCCGAGCAGAAAATCGCGCACGCAGCCGCCGACCCAGAACGCGCTGAAACCGGCGTCCTGCAAGCGGCGAACGATTTCAACGGCAGTTTTGCTTGAGGAACAATTCACTCCGAAAATCTTAACGCAAAGATGCAAAGGCGCAAAGGCGCAAGGTCAGTTTAGAATGTTCAACAAGGCCTTCACTTTTGGTAGCCACAAACATTTTATCCAATCATCACCCAGCGGCCCGACTCGATCAACCGACCACCCGCCGAAACGAAGCTCGTTGTGCATTGACCAGGCTTTTTCGTAATTCGTTGAATGAATCAGCACCGGACAAACTGGCAGCTGCCTTGCCAGAAATTCAGCAACCTCCAAACCTGTTCCCGGGTCTGCGGTAACATTTGGTTGTGGATTTAAATCATGATCCAGAGAAATCAGACATGCCCGATTCAAGGCTGAAGGCAAATCTGCAACCATGCTTGGAGCATCATACCAAATTCGGATGGAAAATTTTTCACCGAGAGAGGTGACGGCGTTTTGAAAATGTCTGATTCGGTCTTCGTTGTCTTCCAAAATCAGAATCAATTTGCCGTGCATAAAATTTCTTCTTTGCGCCTTTGCGTCTTTGCGTTAAATAAAAAAATCATTCATCGCCCCAAATGTTTTTGACGTGCGCCACGCCGCGTTTGACGGCTTCGACGGGCAGCGCCGGACTGAGTTCAAAAACCTTGATATGCTGCGGCTTCACGAACGGCTTGAGCTTTGCGTAATCAACCGTGCCGGTGCCGGGCGCGGCGTGGTCGCCGTCGGGATATTGCACGTCGTGAACGTGAAAACCGGCCAGGCGTGCGGCCAGCGACTCGAGCTGCTGCGCGTGCTGGATGAAACCGAGGTTTTCCTTGATTTGCGCGTGGCCGGTGTCGTGCCAGTAAACGACGTTCGGACTGTCAAAGTCGCGGAAGAAATTTTCGAAGTCGCCGTCGAGCGGAATCTCCTCGAGCGCCTGGCGATTTTCGATGCCGAGCTTGAGGCCGCGTTTTTCGGCTTCGGGCAGAACTTTCCGCAGCGTTGCGTAAACCCGTTCAACGAACGGTTTCTTCTTCGCCTCGCGCCGGGCGGCGGCTTCATCGCGGAGTTTCCGGTATTGGGGCGATTCTTTCCCGCCGCCTTTCAGCATCTCGCACAGCTTGCCGGTGTAATCCTTCAACTCAAGGCTGCCGAGATGCAACACCACGATCGTCGCCTTGACGCGTCCGGCGAACTCCAGCGTCTTGAGCGTGTGCTTCACCGCCAATTCATGTTCGCGCGGGTTCTCGGCGGAAAACTGGTAGAGGTTGGGCGACGCGCGCGTGACGCCCATCGGCAACGGACAGAAATTGTGCAGGCTGGAAATTTTGATTTCGCCCGCGTCCACCGCCTCGAGGATGCCGGGCATGAGGCCGAGGCGGATGCCGTGGCTCAACTCGGCATATTCAAAACCGAGGTCGCGGATTTCGCGCAACAGGACGCGCCCATCCGTGTGACGGTGGGAATTCCAGCAGGTGGAAAATGAATACATAAAAACCGGGTGCATCGTAATCGGACGCACCCGGTTTTGGAAATTGCAAATTACAGGTCGGCGTAGCGGGCGGTGAGCATCGCGGAAAAGCGCGCGGCCTTTTCCTTGCGGCGTCGCTTTTCACTCGGCTTTTCAAAATGCCGGTGACTGCGCACGACCTTGAGGGTCCCTTCGCGGTCGACTTTTTTCTTCAGTCGCCGCAACGCGCGTTCCACGGGTTCGCCTTTTTTTAATCTTATTTCGGTCAACGCAACTCACTTCCTTTCCGGGGGCGAGAAAATCCGCTCACGGGCGGGGCTCGCAAAATGGGCGCAAAGCATAGTTTTTCGGGAACCATTGTCAATGCGCAAAAGCAATGCCCATTCTTAATCCCAATCGTCATCGGAATCTTTATCTGTTTCACCTGCGATTACGTTAAGAGCAGGATCAAGATTAAGATAAAATTGCTGCGCGATTAAACCCGTTCGCGCTATCCTCGCAACGTGAATGGAAGGAACGTCAAAAAACCCGCCGCCGACCCGGAATTGGAGCGGCGGATTTGGGAACTCATCAAATTCAAGGGCGGCGGTTACAACGAAGCCGAGGTCGCCGACATCGTCGAGAACGCGCTCAAGTTGTTGACCGACGTGAAGGCCACCGGCGACGTGCGCGTCATCCAGACCGCGCTGCGCGAACTGCGCTACTCGTTCCGGCTTTTCGCGCCCTACGCTAGCAAACGCAAGGTTTCCATCTTCGGCTCGGCACGGATGCAATCCGACAGCTTTGAATACCAGCAGGCCGCGGACTTCGGGCGCAAGATTGTGCAGGCCGGTTTCATGGTCATTACCGGCGCCGGGCCGGGCATCATGCACGCCGGACACGAAGGCGCCGGGCCGGTAAACAGTTTCGGCGTCAACATCCGCCTCCCGTGGGAGCAATCCGCCAATCCCGTCATCGCCGAGGACAAGAAGCTCGTCACCTTCAAATACTTTTTCACGCGCAAACTCATCTTCATCCGGCACTCGGACGCGATTGTGCTGTTCCCCGGCGGCTTCGGCACGTTCGACGAGGGCTTCGAGGCGCTCACCCTCATGCAGACCGGCAAGAGCCAGCTCATGCCGCTCGTCCTCGTGGACAAACCCGGCGGCATCTTCTGGAAAACCTGGGACAAAAACATCCGCGAACAACTCCTGCGCGACAAATTGATTTCGCCCGACGACTTGAGCCTTTACCAAATCACCGACAGTGCCGATGAAGCCGTGAAAATCATCACCCGCTTCTACCGGAACTTCTATTCCACACGGTTTGTGAAAAACCTGCTCGTCATCCGGCTCAAAAACGCGCCACCAGCATCCGCCATCCCGAGGTTGAACAAGGACTTTGCCGACATTATCACCGGCGCGCCCATCAAAATCATCAAACCGACGCCCGAGGAACGGGAAGCCAACGACAATCTGGACAAGGCGCGCGTCGCCTTCGGTTTCAACCGCCGCGACTACGGCCGGCTCCGGCAGTTGATTGATGTGCTGAACGGGTTGTGAAATGAACCGTGTCGGTCGTGGCAAAAATTGTCGCGGAGTGACGGCGGAAATTAGCCAGCCACAAAGTGGCTGGTGTTCGTGTAAAAACAATTCCGTCCCGGATGAGACGGCGGAAAATTGGTGTTCCAGCGTCCCTTGCGGGACTTGATAAAATTGGGAATGATTTTTCCAGCCACTTCGTAGCTGGCTAGGACCTGTCCGCGGGTGGCACAACTGATCCGGCGACGGTTCGGGATTGGTTATCACGTGGACCACCTGGGACGATTGCTGCGTTCCTTGGGCTGGAGTCCGCAACGGCCGGAGCGCCGGGCGCGGGAACGCGATGAGGATCAGATTCGACGGTGGATCAAGGTGCAGTGGCCGCGCACCAAAAAAAGCCCGCCGGATGAAGGCCGCGCTGGTCTTTATTGACGAGAGCGGTTTGTTGATGTCCCCGTATTTGCGCCGCACCTGGCATCCGCGCGGTCAGACGCCGGGGTTGCGGCAGCGCACCCGGCATCATCGGAAGGTATCGGTCATTGCGGCCTTGGTGGTCAGTCCAGCGGGGCGGCGGGTGCGCTGGGGTTTCCGGCTGCATGTCGAAACCTCCATTGTGGGCTCGCTGGTACGGGCGTTTCTGCGCCAGTTGGGGCGCTGGGTGCGTGGACCGAGGGTGCTGGTTTGGGACCGGCTCTAAGCTCATCGCTCCGTGACAGTGCAGCAGTTTATCCGGCAGCACCCGCGCTTCTCGCTGGAATGGCTGCCGGCGTATGCGCCGGAACTCAACCCGGTGGAGTATGGCTGGTGCTGGCTTCAACCAATCTCGCGTTGCCGCTCACGAACTGGACGGTTATTGCGACGAACCAATTTGGACCGGGAGGCGGGTTCAATTTCACCAACATTTTTGACTTTAATACCCCTCAGCAATTTTTTATCCTTCGTCTTCAATAACCCACGCACAATGAAGACAACCATTGTGCTCCTCGTTTTTACAACAACGACACTTTCCGCGTGGCGAACCCAACCTTTACCGTTGACGCGAGCCATCCCGCCGGCAAGGTCAACCCGACGTTCTTCGGACTGATGACGGAAGAAATCAGCCACGCCTTCCAATGAAGCCCGCAGAGTTTTCCGGCCCCGCGCCGGCCAACAACCGGTTGGAAGTAATTCTCGCCTAATGGGGTGCATTAGTGTTTTTATTGATTAGTCAATACAGGTAATAAAATTTTATAGACAAGGCCGGTAACCGGGAATAGGATTACTTCATGGTGTGCTGTTAAGCGCATCTGCTGACAGGGAACCGACTTGAACGGTTGGCAGATTTACATCTTACAGCTTATGAAAACCAGACTCAGAATTCTCAAGCTCCTCCTCATTTTGTGCAGCATCTTCGCCACGACGGCTGTCTTTGGCCAGGTGACATATACATGGACCAACTCCGCCGGTGGAGACCTAGCCACCGCCGCCAATTGGAACCCCAATGGTGTCCCCAACGGTCCGAATTCAGACACAATGCTATTCGACGGCCAAACGGCAGGCCCTGTAACTGCAACGTCCAACACCGGCGCCCAGACAGGCTATTCCGGGGGTGCTTGGGGACTGAATATTCACCTCACGGCGAATCAAGTCAATTCGGTGGACATTTACACTACGCTTGGTATATCATCGGGTCTTAGAATGGCGGGTGTCACCATCGACAGTGGGGCCGGAGCTTTTAGTTTTGGCGACAACACTGGAAATGCTCTGGATGTTATTTGGGGAGGTGTCTCCGGGCAGATCCATAATTTCATAAACAATTCAGCGAACCCGGCCACTATTTATCCAAACGTGAGGTGGCGATTTGGCGGCGGCGGCACTCATACCCTTGTCTTTGATGGCTCGGGAAATTGGAACGTCACTAATTACCTTACTGTTGCGGACGGCCCAGCCACGGTGATAACAAAATCGGGGACCGGCACAATGACTTGGACGGGCGCAAATGTCCCCAACTCCGCAGGCAATAGCATCATCGCCAGCCCATTCACCATCAGTAATGGCATAGTGGTCCTCAAGAGTGGCGACCTTCTCGGCACGCAAAACATCGCAAACAATGGGAATCTGCTGCAATACGATACCGGTAATTCGACAGTGACAGCGACAACTCTCTCCGGCGTCATATCCGGCACCGGCCCGCTGCAGGTGAGCAGCGGCACGCTCACGCTTTCGGGCGCGAACACCTATACCGGCGGCACGACCATCAGCGCAGGCACGTTGCAAGTCGGTGCGGGCGGCACGAGCGGCTCCTTCGGCACCGGCGACGTCACTAACAATGGCGTGCTCGTCTTCAACCGCTCGGACAGCGTGGCTTTCGGCAACGTCATCAGCGGAGCGGGTTCAGTAGTGCAATACGGCTCCGGCACACTGACGCTTGCCGGCGCAAACACTTATACTGGCGCCACCACGGTCAGCAACGGCACGCTGGTCGTCAGCTTGGTCGGCGGCGACATGGACGTGAGCGGCGGCACTCTTGTTCCGGCCGCTGTCGGCTCGGTCGGCACGCTGAACGTGGCGGGCAGTATGAACATTTCAGCGGGAACCGTTGTGGCCACGCTGAACAGGGCGTTGTCGCCATCAAACAGCATTTTCTCGGTCGCTGGCAGCCTCAACAATACCGCCGGGACTTTGAAACTGCTCAATTTCGGCCCGGCCCTCGCGGTTGGAGACAAGTTTACCATCTTCAATCAGCCGGTCGGCGGTGCTGCCATGACGATTGTTTCGCCGGGTTTCACCGCCGCAAACAATCTGGCTGTGGACGGGTCGGTCACGGTGTCCTCCGTTGTGCCGGTGGGATCGGGACAAATCACCGCGGCGGTTTCGGGCGGGCAGTTGAACCTGTCATGGCCAGCCGCTTACACGGGCCTGCATTTGCAAGTCCAGACCAATTCGCTGGCGACCGGTCTGGGCACCAATTGGGTCACCATACCGGGAACCGACGACGCCAACAGTTACTCGAACACAATGAATACGACAAACGGGTCCGTGTTTTATCGTCTGGCGCCGTAATAAAGGCGAAAGAACGAGAATAAAAATATCCTGTTCCGTGCAGCGGAAAGTTTCGTTGAGCGACGCGAACCGGGCCACCGTCGCAAGCGGTCTGGCATCGGCTGGTTCAACTTTAAAAACATTTTTGACTTTAACAGCCCGCAACAATTTTTTATCCTTCGTCTTCAATAACCCACACAAAAATGAAGACGATCGCTACCCTCCTTACTTATACAACCGCGGCGCTTTGCGCTGTTGCTAATCCCACCTTAACGGTTGACGCCAGTCATCCCGCCGGCAAGGTCAGCCCGACGTTCTTCGGGCTGATGACCGAAGAAATCAACCATGCCTACGACGGCGGCCTTTACGCCGAGTTGATCCGTAATCGCGCCTTTCTCGACAATGCGACAGCGCCGGTCAATTGGGAGTTGGTCAACGACAATGGCGCCGAGGCAACCATCGCGCTCGACCCGACCAATTCGTTCAACGACAAACTTACGATGAGTTTGCGCCTGACGGTGACGAAGGCCGCTAAAAGCCAGCCGGGCAGTGTGGCGAACACCGGCTATTGGGGAATTCCCGTGCAGCCGAACACGCGCTACCGCGCGACGCTTTTGGCCAGGAGCGAAGCCAGCTTCACCGGCCCGGTCACCGTTTCCATTGTCAGCGACGATGGCCGCGTTGTTTACGCTTCGGAAAAATTTAAAGGACTGGCGCCGGATTGGAAAAAATTTGAAGTGGTTCTCAAAACCGGCAAAGTGGCTCCTACTACAAAAGCACGTTTTCAGATCACCCTCGACCAGCCGGGAACCGTCTGGTTTGGAATGGTCTCGCTCTTTCCGCCAACGTGGAACAACCAGCCAAATGGTTTTCGCAAAGACCTGATGCAGATGCTGGTGGATTTGAATCCGAAATTTCTGCGCTTTCCCGGCGGCAATTATGTCGAAGGCGACACGATTGAAACCCGATTTGATTGGAAGAAAACGATCGGCCCGATTGACGAACGCCACGGCCATCAGTGTCCGTGGGGTTATCGCTC
>JBEKJN010000096.1:0-9023 GCA_050011235.1 Verrucomicrobiota bacterium
GGCGTTCACGAGCGTCCGACGGTCAGTGAAGACGAGCGGCTCGTTCCGCCAATGGGGCACGGCGTGAAAGTGATGAGCATCGGCCTGCTGCTGACGGACGAGCAGCCGGTGATCTGGCGCGGGCCGATGATCACAAAGACCATCCAGCAATTTCTGTTCGCGGTCGAGTGGGGTGAACTGGATTTCCTGCTTGTGGATTTGCCGCCGGGCACGGGCGACGCGCAACTCTCCCTGTGCCAGACCGTGCCGTTGGACGGCGGCGTCATCGTGACCACGCCGCAGGAGGCGTCGCTCGGCGTCGTGCGCAAAGGCATCGCGATGTTCAACAAGGTGAACGTGCCCATCCTCGGCATTGTCGAGAACATGAGTTACTTCACCACGCCGAACGGGGAGCGCGTGGAAATTTTCGGTCACGGCGGCGGCAAGGCGGAAGCCGCGCGGCAAAACCTTGCGTTTCTCGGCGAGGTGCCGATTTTTACTGAAATCCGCGAAGCCGGCGACCAAGGTGTGCCAGTGGTGGTTTCAGCGCCGAACCATCCGGCGGGAAAGGCATTCATTCAAATTGCCGAGGCACTGCGGAAAAAACTGACTTGAATGATTCACAACCTATTCATTTCAAGGCAGTTGGCAATGCAGATTTCGGTTGCTAATTTTTCAGTCGGGATTTAAGTTTTAGCTGCGAACTTTGTATTTTATCTATGTCGGACGCTATGAAAGACACCGCAACGGCGAACGATTTGCTGAAGAATTCGTCGCTCTACCGCGAGTTCCAGGCGGAACGCGAGGAAATCCTCCGGCACAAGTGGATTGAGTCGGAAAAGGCCGGGCACGACATTGGCTTTGAGCAGGCGCTGACGGATTGGATCATCAAGCACCGCACAAGCTGGCGCAAAACCCGTCAGACAGCTGCAAACTAAAATAGTGTTCCTTTAACGCCGCCCCGCGAGGCCGCGAAGGGAAAATGAAAACGAAACGCGAAACGCGAATCGGCTCCGCCCGGCGGAGCGGGTTCGCGATTTTTATTTTTCATGCCTGAAACCACCGTCATCCTCGACGCCGTTGCGATTCAACGCGCGCTCACGCGCATCGCGCACGAAATTGCCGAGCGCAATGAAGTCAGCGCGGAAGTCGTGCTCGTCGGCATTCCCACGGGCGGTGTGCCGCTCGCGCGGCGGCTGGGTGACATTCTGTCGGAAATCTGGAAGCAGCCGGTGCCCGTCGGCACGCTCGATGTGAGCATGCACCGCGATGATTTGGACCAGCGCGCGGCTCCGAAAATCCATCCCACGGTCATTCCTTTCGATGTGACCGGCAAGACCGTCGTGCTCGTGGACGACGTGCTCTTCAGCGGCCGCACCATCCGCGCGGCGATGGACGCGCTCAATGATTTTGGCCGGCCCCGGAAAATCCAACTGGCGGTGCTGGTGGACCGCGGCCATCGCGAACTGCCCATCAAGGCGGACTTTGTCGGCAAAAACGTGCCGACGGCGCTCGAAGAGAAAATTTCCCTGCGCCTGGCGGAAAACGGCGAAGGCGAAGTGTTGCTTGAACGGAAATGAGCTGGCATCGCAAACATTTGCTCGACATCGAATCGCTCACGGCTGAGGAAATTCAGACCGTCCTCGACACTGCACGCGCCTTCAAGGCCGTCGGCAAGCGCACCATCAAAAAAGTTCCCGCGCTGCGCGGCAAAACCGTCGTGAATCTGTTCGTCGAGCCGTCCACGCGGACGCGCATCAGCTTTGAACTGGCCGAGCAACGCCTGTCCGCCGACATCATCAATTTTTCCGCCGAGGCCTCGTCGTTCAAAAAAGGCGAGACGCTCAAGGACACCGCGCGGAACCTCGAAGCCCTCAACGCCGATTTCATCGTCATCCGCCATAGCGCGTCGGGCGCGCCGCATTTCCTGTCGCGCGTGCTCGGCGCCCACGTCATCAACGCGGGCGACGGCGCGCACGAGCATCCCACGCAGGCATTGCTCGACGCGTTCACAATTCGCGAGAAAAAAGGGAAAATCGCCGGGCTGAACGTGACGATTCTCGGCGACATCCTTTACAGCCGCGTCGCGCGCTCGGACATCTGGGCGCTCACGAAACTCGGCGCGAAGGTGACCCTCTGTGGTCCGGCCACGCTGGTGCCCAAAACTTTCGAGCAAATGGGCTGCCGCGTGACTTACGACGTGGACGAAGCCATCCGCGAAGCGGACATCATCAATCTCCTGCGCATCCAGCACGAACGCCAGCGCAAGACGATGTTCCCCAGCATCGGCGAATACACGCAGCTCTTTGGCCTCAACAAGGCGCGGCTCGCCAAAACCAGACCCGACGCGCTCATCATGCATCCCGGTCCGATCAATCGCGGCGTGGAAATTGACAGCGAAATCGCCGATTGCGCGCGGTCGGTGATTTTGGAGCAGGTGACCAACGGCCTGGCGGTGCGCATGGCCGTCTTGTTTTTGTTGAACGGCGGCAAAGGCCCGCAGGAAGTGGCAAATTAATAATTTGGGAGCCGGCTCACGTCGGCCATTGCCTAGTTTTTGGTGAATCAGCAAGAACCGGCGCCGGTTTCTGTGAGGCCCTTCACGATGGCGACACTGGCCGAAGTGCCGAGGCGGGTCGCGCCGGCGGCAATCATCGCGAGTGCGGTCCGGGTATCGCGAATCCCGCCGGAAGCCTTGACGCCGAATTTCGGACCAACCGTTTCCCGCATCAGCCTGACATCGTCCACGGTTGCCCCGCCCGTGCTGAAGCCGGTGGAGGTTTTGACGAAACGCGCCCCGCTTTCGACGACGAGTTTGCAGGCGCGGATTTTTTCCTCCGGCGTCAGCAGACAGGTTTCGAGGATGATTTTGACGGTGCGTTCATCGGCGGCCTCGACCACGTCGCAGAGTTCACGCAAAACATATTTATCATCGCCGTTCTTGAGCCGCCCGACGTTGAGCACGACATCAATTTCCTGTGCGCCGTCGTCGATGGCCGCCTCAGTCTCAAACCGTTTCACATCCGCCGACATGGCGCCGAGCGGAAACCCGACGACGGAGGCCACTTTGACATCCGTGCCTTCCAGGAAATGCCGCGCTTCGGCGACCCGCGAGCCATTGACGCAAACGCTGTAAAATTTGTGTTCGCGCGCCTCGACGCAAAGTTTTTCGATGTCCCTGGCGGTGGCGTCGGCCTTAAGCAGCGTATGATCAATGAAGGCCGCGAACTCCGCGGGCGAAAGTGTTTGCATGTTCACAGACCGGCCTCAATCCAATCTTTGGCTAAACCTGCAGCAACTTGATTTGTTCATTGTCCTTGGCGACGGCTTCGCCGAGGGTTTGCGCTTGGCGTTTGCGGCGTTCGATGATGTGCTTGTCGAACACCGGATCGTATGGCACTGGATATTTTCCGTCGTAACACGCCATGCAAAACGAGTCCGCCGGTTTGCCGGTGGCTTTGACCATGCCATCCTGCGACAGATAATGTAGCGAGTCGGCGCTCAGATATTTGCGGATTTCCGCCACGCTGTGATTGGGCGCCATGAGTTTGCTGCGGTCGGGGAAATCAATGCCATACACGCACGGGTTCATATGCGGCGGACAGCTTACCATCACGT
Source organism: Verrucomicrobiota bacterium (assembly GCA_050011235.1). Lineage (GTDB taxonomy): Bacteria > Verrucomicrobiota > Verrucomicrobiia > Limisphaerales > UBA11358 > UBA11358. Next base: position 3,598 of record JBEKJN010000096.1, read on the forward strand.
GAACCTCCTTTGCGCCGGCTTCCTTGAGCGTTTTGACGCGCGCCTTGCACGTGGTGCCGCGCACAATCGAATCGTCCACGATCACGACGCGTTTGTCTTTCACGAGCGACGCAATCAAATTCAATTTCACCCGCACGTCAAAGTCGCGGATGAGTTGCGACGGTTGCAGAAAGCTGCGTCCGACGTAGTGGTTGCGGATGAACGCCATCTCGAACGGCACGCCGGATTGCTCCGAATAGCCCAGCGCCGCGCACACGCCGCTGTCCGGCACCGGAACCACCAGATCGGCCTTGACGGGATGTTCACGCGCAAGCTGCCGGCCCATTTCCTTGCGAACTTCATAAACGCTGCGGCCGGCAATCGTGCTGTCGGGCCGCGCGAAATAAACATATTCGAAAATGCAGAATGCGCGCCGTGTGTGTTCGGGAAACGCCTGCAGACTGACCAGCCCTTTTTCATTGATGACCACGATTTCGCCCGGCTCCACGTCGCGGACGAACTCGGCGTGAATTTGGTCCAACGCGACGGATTCGCTTGCCAGCACCCACGCGCCGTCCACACGCCCGATGCAGAGTGGACGAAAGCCGAACGGGTCGCGCGCGCCGATCAATTCCTTTTCCGTCATGATGACGAGGGAATAGGCGCCCTCGATGCGGCGGAGCGTTTGCACGAGCGTGTTTTCCACGCCGTTGAGCGACGGCTGCGCGAACATCATGATGATGATCTCGCTGTCCACGCTCGTTTGGAAAACCAGCCCGTGATCTTCGAGTTCGTCGCGGAGCTGCGCGGCGTTGGTGAGATTGCCGTTGTGGGCGACGGCAATCTGCCCGCGCGTGCAATCCACCGTGAGCGGCTGGGCGTTGCGAAGATTGGACGTGCCGGTCGTCGAATAACGCGTGTGGCCGACGGCCATGTTGCCGACGAGGTCGTGCAGGATTTTCGGATTAAAAACCTGTGAGACGAGGCCCATGCCGTGGTGCTTGAAAAATTTCCCTTCGTGGCAGGTGACGATGCCGGCGCTTTCCTGCCCGCGATGTTGCAACGCGTAAAGAGCGTAGTAGGTCAATTCGGCGGCATTCGGATGGCCGAAAATGCCCAACACGCCGCAATAATGTTTGGGATAATTTTGCTGTTGCATCGCCCGCGCCGCTGAATTCTTACAAAGGGAGGGCACACGCGCAAGCAGAATCGAAACCGGTGTTTTGCTTGACGCGGTGAGCACGGGCCCTCAACCGCGCCGTCACGGCACGGTAATGGAATAAATCTGCCCGTCCTGCGTGAGGGCGTAGATTTCACCGCCCAAATCTTCGGCAAAACTGGTGATGTTCTTCGGTTGCTGGAGCAACGTGCCCTCGGCGGTCACCTTGTGCGCTTTGTAATCGTAGCGAAAGCCCCAAATCGTGCCGAGGTTGTAATCGCCGTAAACGTAAACGCCGTCGAGCGCCGGATATTTTTTCCCACGATACACATAGCCACCAATCACGCACAGGCCGACGCTGTGGTCGGGAAACAGTCCCTGCGGCTGGAGACTCGGGCGGTGCGTATATTCCATGACCGGGTCAATATATTGCGCGCCGGGCGGCCCGGGTTTGAAATGATGCGCGCCTTCGCGCACGTTCCAGCCATAGTCACCGCCCTTGACGACGAGGTCCACTTCCTCCCACAAATCCTGCCCGACGTCGCCGACCCATAGCGCGCCGGTTTTGGAATCCCAACTATAGCGCCACGGATTGCGGAGACCGTAGGCGTAAATTTCCTTGCGCGTGCCGAGGTCGCCCATGTCCGGCTCATTCACGAACGGGTTGTCGGAGGGGATGCCGTATTGCAATTCCCGCTTTCGACCACCCCGGCCGACCGTGGAGTGCGTGTTCACGTCAATGCGCAGCATCTTGGCGAGCAGCGTGGCGGTATTCTGGCCGCTGCCATACGGATCATCGGCAGCGCCGCCGTCTCCCAAGCCGAGATAAAGACAGCCATCGGGGCCAAATGCGAGTTCGCCGCCCTTGTGATTCCAAAACGGCTGCGGCACTTCAAAAAGAATGCGCTCGGAGTTTGCGTCGGCCTTGTCCGGGTCGGCGGCGAACACCTTGAATTCGCTGATGACGCTGCGGAAGGGAAAGTTCAGCGGCCTTGAGTGCTGGTCCGGGTTGTTTTTCTGGTTGTAATAAATGTAGAACAGACCGTTGGTTTTGAAGCCCGGGTGAAAGGCGATGCTCAACAGGCCGTCTTCGTTTTCAAAATACGGATGGCGGTCCTCAATGTTCAAAAATTCCTTCGCATCACTGCCGTCCGAGCCTTTTTTGACGACGAGAATTTTCCCGGCCTGGCCAACGACAAAAAGGCGGCCCGAGCCATCCGGCGCCTCGGACATCCAGACCGGCCGCTCGATTTTCAAATTGGGGAACACCGGCTGCAGCCCGATTTTTGGCAGGGGTTGGGCCGTTGCAACCGTCACGCAAGTCAACAGCCCAAAAAGCATTAACGAATGAACAGCAATTTTTTTCATGGTTTGCATAACGAAAGCGAAGTTTGGACAGAAAGTAAAGGGTGGCGTTCGGATAATTTTCAAATCGCACAATGCAGTGGATTTGTGCTAACGTTTGTGTGGCAGTTGAAAGCGCTCATCGAAACCAGAAAGACACGGCCCGAACGGGTTTTCCTCGTCGGCGTCGAACTCAAATCCCGCAACCATTCGGACACGCGCGATTCGCTCGCCGAACTCGGCGAACTGGCCGCCACCGCCGGCGGTGAAGTCATCGGCGACGGCCTGCAAAAAGTGGAGTCGCCCAACCCCGCCACGTTCATCGGCAAGGGCAAGGCGGAGGAATTCGCTGAATTTTGCCGGCGCAATGAGGTTGACACCGTCATCTTCGACGACGACCTTTCGCCCGCGCAATGCCGCAATCTCGAAAAAATCTTCAACTGTAAAATCCTCGACCGCACGGCGCTGATTCTGGACATCTTCGCGCAGCGTGCCCGGACGCGCGAAGGCAAGCTGCAAATCGAACTGGCGCAACTCCAGCATTTGCTGCCGCGCCTCACTCGGTTCTGGGGACACCTGTCGCGACAGGCGGGCGGCATCGGCATGCGCGGCGGCGAAGGCGAATCCCAACTCGAAGCCGACCGCCGCAAGGTGCAGGAGCGCATTGACAAAATCATCCGCGACCTCGACGCCGTCCGGCGCCAGCGTGCGACCCAGCGCGCCGGACGCCAGCGCAGTAACTGGCCGCTCGCGTCCATCGTCGGTTACACCAACGCCGGCAAATCCACGCTGCTCAATGCGCTCACCGGTTCGAACGTTTTGGTCAAGGACATCCTGTTCGCCACGCTTGACCCGGCCACGCGCCGTCTGCGCCTGCCGACGAACCAGAATGTTTTGCTGACGGACACGGTCGGTTTCATCCGCAAACTGCCGCACAAGCTGGTCGAGGCGTTTAAGGCCACATTGGAGGAGGTCGTGCAGGCGGATTTGCTGTTGCACGTCGTGGACGTCAGCCATCCGCAGGTCGAGGAACAAATTCAGGCGGTGAATGCCGTGCTCGCCGAAATCGGCGCGGGCGGAAAGCCGACCATCATGGTCCTCAACAAACTGGACCGGCTCAACCCCGAAGGAATCGGGGCGGGCGGCAACCCCGGCGAAAGCGGGGCGAACGGTGCGTTGAACCGGCTGCAGGAAAATCATCCGCACGCGGTTGCGATTTCGGCGACGACGGGTGAAGGCATACCCTCGCTGCTCGCGGAAATCGGCACGCAATTGCGGCCCAAGCGGGAATTCCTGGAGCTGCGCGTGCCGCACGAGCAATCTGCTGTCATCGCGCGGCTGCACAAGGTCGGCCAGGTCATTGAAAGCAGCTATCGCGGGCCGAAGGCGCGGTTCAAGGTCCGCATTCCGCCGCAGCACCACGATGAGTTCGCGCCGTTCATCGTGCGTGATGGGCAGACGGTGGCATAAAATAATTCGGTATCCGTTGCTTGCCCTGCAAGTGTGGCCGGCGGTATAATTCTGGTGCAATCCGGTTTATGTTGCACAGCGGCCGCCAGTCAATCAATGTCAGCAACGTTCTCTCCGTCATCATGGGTGGCGGCCAGGGCACGCGGCTGTTCCCGCTCACCAAGGAGCGCGCGAAGCCCGCCGTGCCGCTGGCCGGCAAATACCGGCTGGTGGACATCCCGATTTCCAACTGCATCAACTCCGGATTCCGGCGCATTTACATCTTGACGCAGGTCAATTCCACCTCGCTGCACAGCCACATTTCGGGGACGTATAAATTCGACCTCTTTTCGAGCGGCTTCGTGGAAATCCTCGCGGCGCAGCGGACGCTCACCGACACGTCCTGGTATGAAGGCACCGCCGACGCCGTGCGGAAAAATCTCACGCACTTTCTCAATCACGATTTCGATTACCTGCTCATCCTCAGCGGCGACTGCTTGTATCGGATGGACCTTCGTCGCATCATCGGCCAGCACGCCGGGACCAGCGCGGACATCACCATCGCCACGATTCCCGTCAGCCGGCAGGACGCGCAATCGCTGGGCATCCTGCAAGTCGGCGAGGACCGCCGCGTCGCGCGGTTTGCTGAAAAGCCGACGGACCCTGCTGCGCTCGACTCACTACGGTTGCCATCCGAGTGGCACTCAAAATTTGGCATCAAGGGCGACGGCGAATTGTTCCTCGCCTCGATGGGTATTTACGTTTTCAACCGCAGCCTGATTTGTGAACTGCTGGACAATCCGCTGACCGATTTCGGCAAGCACATCATCCCGCACGCCATCAGTTCGCGCCGGGTGTTCTCCTACATTTTTCAGGGCTACTGGGAGGACATCGGCACCATCCGCTCGTTTTTCGAGGCGAACCTTGACCTCGTTTCCGAATTGCCGCGGTTCAACTTTTTCGACATGAGCGCCCCCATTTTCAGCCATCCGCGGTATCTGCCCAGTTCCAAAATCAACGGCGCGCACATTGACCACGTGCTCGTTTCCGACGGCTGCATCATCAACCCTTCGCGCATCACCAACAGCATTGTCGGGCTGCGCACCGTCATCGGCGCCGGCACCGAGTTGAACCGCGTCGTCATCCTCGGCAGCGACTATTACGAGTCGCAGGAATCCGTTGAAGTGCACGAACGCGAAGGCAAGCCGCGCATCGGCATCGGCACGAACACCAAGATTGAAAACGCCATCATTGATAAAAACTCGCGCATCGGGAACAACGTGACCATTTCGCCCGCCGGCAAACCCGACAAGGTTGACCACGCACTTTATTACATCCGCGACGGCATCGTCATCATCCCCAAAAACGCCGTCATCCCGCACGGGACGGTGATTTGACAAAACAAACCGTAATTGGCTGGTTTTGCGTGGGTGAGTGTCCGGCAAATCCCGTCGTGCGAATTTTCAAGGGGACGGCGAACGATTCTCCTTCTCCG
>JBEKJN010000097.1:0-8991 GCA_050011235.1 Verrucomicrobiota bacterium
GGAAGACATCAGCGGCGGATTGGCTTGATTGACTCGCCGAATCTGTAGCGGCGGTCTATGACCGTCGCGAATTTGCAGCGACGCTCACAGAGCGCCGCTACAAGCCCACATTTCAGGGACGGCGGCACGCCGTCCCTCCCCATGTTGTCAAAATTGACGCTGACACTCCAAAGCCTTACGCTGAATGAAGTTTATGAGCGAACTGCAAAATTCCCTGCTCGAATTGATCCGGCGCACCTCGGCGGAAATCCCCGACGACGTGAACCAATCCATCATCGCGTCATTGGAACAGGAGAAAAAAGGAACGCTTGCCGAGTCGGCGCTCAAGATCATTGACCGCAACATCCAACTGGCGAAACAGAAATCGCAGCCGATTTGCCAGGACACCGGCAGCATTCTGTTTTATGTGGATTGCCCGGTCGGCTTCGACCAGATCACGTTCGAGGAAACGGCGAAGGACGCCGTGAAGCTGGCGACGAAGAAAGGTTTTCTCCGTCAAAACTCCGTGGATTCGCTCACCGGCAAAAACGACGGCACAAACGTCGGCCCCGGCGCGCCCGCGTTTCATTTTCATCAGCACCGCTCGCCGGAAGTGAGCGTGCGGCTGGTGCTGAAAGGCGGCGGCTGCGAAAACGTCGGCGCGCAATACTCATTGCCGAGTGAAAAGCTCAACGCGAACCGCGACCTCGATGGCTGCCGCAAGGCGATTCTCGACGCGGTGTTGCAGGCGCAGGGCAAGGGCTGCGGACCGGGCATCCTCGGCGTGTGCATCGGCGGTGACCGCGCGACGGGCTACGAAATGAGCAAGACGCAGTTTCTGCGGCTGATTCCCGACCGCAATCCGAATCCGGAACTCGACAAGCTGGAGCAGGATATTTTGAAGACGGCGAACGAACTCGGCATCGGCCCGATGGGATTTGGTGGCAAGACGACGCTGCTGGGCGTGAAGATTTGCGCGGCGAACCGCCTGCCCGCGTCCTATTTCGTCAGCATCAGCTACATGTGCTGGGCGTATCGGCGTCAGGGCGTTACGCTGGATGCGGAGGGGAAGATTGGTAAATGGTTGTATTGAGCAACCACAACTATGAGTGAAATCACTCCATTGACTTTTGAAAAGTACGACAAGCTCGACCTGAAATCCTTCAGCGAGAAATTGGAAACTTTTTTGCTGGTCGAGCACGATTTTGTTGAAGGCAGCCTCGTTGTCAGCCTCAATGCGCCATTTGGTGCTGGCAAGACGACATTCTTATCTATGTGGAAATCCGATTTAGACAAGCGCCGAGAGAGTAATTCAGCAATTCCCAAAGCAATCACAATCAATGCTTGGGAAAGCGACTACTGCGGAGACCCGCTTCTTTCTATCGTCAACGGATTGATTAAGTCTGTTAGCAGCGATGAATCCGCGACAGCGTCCGAGGCTGCTGGCCGACTTCGTGAAGCCGTCAAGGATGTTGGTTGGTTTGCTACAGGGCTGGCTAACAAATTGGTATCGCACTGGACGGGGTTCGATCCTGCCTCCGCTGGCAAACTTGCCGAAGACAAAAAAGAAAAACGGCAACCCAAGATTCCCGACTTTATCTCTCTTTACGACGAACGCACTAAAGCTCTCGGAAAACTTAAAGATACTTTGCGAGAAGTCTTCGGCGGCGAATCTCCGATGGCTTTTGTCTTTGTTGACGAATTAGATCGTTGTCGGCCTGACTACGCAATCAGCTATTTAGAAACGATTAAGCATGTGTTCGACGTCCATGGTCTTGTTTTTGTTCTGGCTGTTGACTACGACCAGCTTGAATCCTCCGCCAAATCGCTCTTTGGCGAGAATCTCAAATTTTCCGATTACTTCCGCAAGTTTTCCCAAAGAACTATTGCGCTCCCAGAACTAGATGAATCCAAACTTCACAATCTGGCCCATTACTACGTTAATTGTTATTTGGAAAAGGAAGGCAAACGAATCAGTTTGATGGACACTAGCCACGATAGCATAAAGAATATTATCGACTTTATCGGTGCGCTAAAAATGCCGCCGAGGCAGATCCAAGAAACTTTTCGGATCATCGGTCACACACTTGCTGGCAATTTAGAACGCAAGGGCAGGCTTTTATGGTGTATTGGCATAGGCGTGATTTCGATGTCCGCGCTCAAGGTGGCAAATCCGCTTATGTATCATCGCATTGGGAAAGGTGAAGCGACAAATCTGGAAATCGGCAAATTTCTGATCAAACTTCTAGGCAAGGAAAACGCCAACTGGTGGTTTTGTGTTTATCTTACGGGTGTTGGCAAACGTGAAAATGAAGAAATTGCTAATGCCGAGAAGTTATTAAAAGAACTCGGATTCATCAAAGCCGACTACATATTCAATGCTCAAGATGAATTGAGCCGTTACACTAATGGCTGGGGTCGTCATTGGACAGATCGCTGGAAAGAAATTTACCAGAAAATTGAAACCGCTAACACTTTCTGATCCAATTTTAATTGTTATGACTAAACTCTCATTTCCCTTCACCGAAGAGAAAGTCGGCGACGAGGTGCTGATTTCCGGGGTCGTGTTCACCGGGCGCGGAATCGGGAGTTGAAAAATGGAATCAGTTTACATCGAGACGAGTGTGGTGAGTTATCTGGTGGCGCGGCCCAGCCGTGAGCCGGTGACGGCCTGGCGTCAGCAACTGACAAAGGAATGGTGGCTGGAGCGGCGCGGGCTGTTCGCATGTGTGATTTCGCAGGAAGTCATCGCCGAGGCGTTGGAAGGAGATGCCAGCATGGTGGCGAAGCGGATGGCGGCGTTGCGGGATTTGCCGTTGATAGCGGGCGGCGTGGAGAGCGCGAAGCTCGCGGCGGATTTGCTGGAGCGCGGATTGTTTCCCGCCATTGCCTGGGCCGATGCGAACCATCTGGCAGTCGCCACCTGCACGGCGGTGGATTATCTGCTGACGTGGAATTACCGTCATCTGGCCAATGCGCAGGTTTTGCATCGGCTGGAGAATTATTTAGGCGGGCGCGGCTTGCATCTACCGCGTGTTTGCACGCCGGAAGAACTTATGGGAATATAAAGCCATGAAAGCTGACCCGACACTTGAAGAACTCTGGCGCGTCAAAGACAAGCTGTCGCGCGAGATGGCTGCTGACCCGGCGGCTTATTTTGTGAAGCTGGACGAGATTACCAATGCCGAGGAAAAGGCGGGACGAAAAGTAATCCGTTCAGCGGAGGAACTGCGCCAACTTGTGGCCGAAAAGGAACGTCAGCGCGCCGAACAGTCGGCGATGGTTCTCAATGACAAACCAGCGCGCAAGAAGCGTTGATTCAGTTCAAAGCTTTATGGCCGACAAAGTAAAAATCTGGTTCGACGCGGAAGCCGATTATCTCGAAGTGAGATTTTCGGACGCCGCCGGTTATGAGAAGGAAACCAAGCACGATGCTGTGATGGAGCGCGTGGACGCACAGGGCCATGTCATTGGCTTTAGTGTCATGGGCGTGAGCCGTTTCAAAAAGGGCAAGCCGCTGGAAGCTGATTTGGCTGCTGCTTGAACATGACGAAGTTAAGCTTTCCATTTACCGAAGAAAAAATCCGCGCGCTGAAAGTCGGCGACGAGGTTTTGATTTCTGGCGTTGTGTTCACCGGGCGCGACGCGGTCCACAAGTATCTGCACGAGGGCGGCAAGTTGCCGCCGGGCGTGAACCTGCGCAATGGCATCCTGTATCATTGTGGCCCGGTGGTGATGAAGCAAGACGACGGTTCATGGAAGGCGACCGCCGCCGGTCCGACGACTTCCATCCGCGAAGAGCCGTATCAGGCGCAAATCATCCGCGATTTCGGCATCCGCGGCGTCATCGGCAAGGGCGGCATGGGTGACCAGACGCTGGCGGCGTGCCGCGATTACGGCTGCGTGTATCTGCACGCGGTAGGCGGCGCGGCACAGGTGCTCGCCGAGTGCATCAAAAAGGTGCGCAACGTTTACATGATGGAAAAATTCGGCGCGCCGGAGGCGATTTGGGAATTTCAAGTGGAAAATTTCCCCGCTGTCGTAACGATGGATGCGCACGGCAATTCGTTGCACAAGGATGTGTTCGCAAAGAGCCAGGCGGAACTGGCGAAGAGATTATAGGTGGGGACGCCTCGCCGAGGCGTCCGAACGGACGCGCGGGCCGCGCGTCCCTACCAAGCTAAAATTTGAAGTTACATTTGCGGGTTGTGTATTTCTCCCGCGCCGAAGCCGCAATTCTTACTGTTACTCCATTATTATGGCGTTACGGTTCGGTAAAAGCAGTTTGGATAGTTCGTGGTATCCAAATAAATGAACGTGCTTGCCCCGGTTGAGTCAGCCGTGTTCGTGCTAATGACTGTCCAGTTGACCAGGTCAGTCGAAGACAGAAGCACATACTTCTGACCGGAAACACCACCCGACGTGCATACTTTTATGCTCCCATCTCCCTGGCAAACGATTGAAAGCGTGGGCGGCACGGGGATATTGACCGTCAGCGTGGCACTGTTGGTCACGCTGCCCATTGCCCCGTACACAATCACGCTGTAGGTCGCCGCATCGCCGGCGCTCACGTTGGTCAATGTCAGGCTGCTGTTGGTCTGGCCGCTGATTGCCGCGCTGTTTTTCAACCACGCATAGCTGTAAGGTTCGGTCCCCGAAGCCACTGTGCTAAAGGTCGCGCTGTCACCCGGACAAACGGTCTGGGCCACCGGGCCCACCGCGCTCACCGGGACAGTAAGGTTGGTGACTGGTTGGGAGACGCTGCCTGAGAAAATGAAGTTGATGGGGAAATTGGTGCCGGCGCCCACCATCGCGAGGGAGATCTGGTGAGTGCTGCCGTCGGCATTGGTTCCGCCATCGACGAAGCTGGCGAGGTCGAAGGACACCAGTTTGGGTTGGCCGTTGCCCGAAGAGCCCAGGTTGATGTAAACCCCGTACATGTACTGGTCCGCATTCATGAGCATCAAGTATGGAATGTTGACAGCTTCTCCCATCCAGGTGGCGGCGCCGTTTGTGGTGTTGATCCGATAAATGTCCGTGTTCGTGCTTGTGTTGCTGACATAGAGGTTGCCGTCCTGCGCAAAACGGATGTTCTGTCCCTGGTTGTTAAGGTTGGGGGGACTGCCAAAACTCCCGACGCTGGTTGCACTCCCGGTGACGGGGTTGATCGTGTACAGTCCGCTCTGCGTGGCTCCGAACAGCGCCCCGTCACTGGGCCGGAAAGCGAATGACTGGATGCTGCTCGCGCCCAGGGTTGCAACCATGGTCATGGCGCCGTTCGTTTTATTAAACGTCACCAGGGCCGTGGTGTTCGATATGCCATACAACGTCCCGTTCGTGGGGCAGTAGGCAATGTCGTTAATCAGCGCTCCGCCAATGGAAGAAATCCGGGTGAAGTTACCGTTCACCAAATCAATGGTGCCGAAACGGTTGGTTGACTGGTTGTACTCGACGGCATAGACGACATTGTTCTGTGCCCGCGCCGACATGGCCAAGCTGCCTGCCGCCATCAGGATTAAAACCGTCTTCGTGATTTCAGGTGACAGAAGGCATGGCCATAATTTGAACAGCCGTGTGGCCTCATTCCGACTGTTAGTTGAGGAATATCCGGCGGAGACAGTCTCCTGCGGGAGTCGGATGAATCTCTCCTGAAGTTGCAATGAGAGTTCCAGCTTTTGTCCACTTGCTAGACAGTCGTGTCCAATTTTTTCCACATCAGACATATTCTTCACTTGTAAACCTTTTGTTTCGGTTTTGCTGGTGTCCCAAAAGCTTTTTTTATGCCAAAAAATGATACATAAACCAAAGCAGGCTTTGCCCAGTCAAATGCCTCGAAATCTCGAGGATACGGCAAGTGAACTCGGTAAAATCCTGATGGAATGGCGGGCTTTTTGAATGGCAGATATTGAAAAAAAACAAATCACCCTCCCCCAAAACCGCCGGTTGATCCCCAGAGGCAATTTTACATCACCATCCCGACCATACCGCCGTCAGAACTTCTGATTCCACTTTGGAGTGGCATATTTATCCCGTGCCAGAGCCACGATTTTTTTCAGCGGCGGGCTTTCCTCAGGCAAATCGGCGTTCCATGCCTTTTGTAATACGGCTTTCACCTTTTCGGCGGGCACATTCAAATTTGCCAGGAATTGGGCGTGGCCGCGGTTCTTGCGGTAATCGGGTTGTTTTGACGGCATCCGCAAAACTTCGCTCACGAGCGCCAAGTCGAAGTTCAGCAGAAACGTTCCGTGGAAGAGCAAAAAATGTTTTCGGCGCCGTTGCGAGTTGCCGGAAAATTTCAAATCGTCGAGGCAAAGGTCAATGTGGCCGCGAACAGCGATTTCGGGTCTCGGATGTCGCGTCTCGGATTTGGAGTAAAGCGATTCAATCGCCGCACGGTTACGTTCCATGATGAATCGGTTTGCCGAGGGAATGCTATGTAGAGGACCATCTTCCGTGATTTTCAAAACAAGGGTGTAGTTGAGGCAGCCGGGGCCTTGCAACACGGTCCCGCCGCCGGAACAACGGCGGCAAATAGGAATTCCTTTCGTTTCGCAAGCCGCCCTATTGACTTCGGCGCGAGCTTGGTTGGCATAGCCAACGACGACAAAATGTTCGCGCGATTCCCAAAAGCGGAGCACTTCTTCACCCGCGCCGGCTTCGCACCAGTCAAGCAGCGCCTCGTCACAGGCGAGATTTTCGGCGGGTGAGGGAAGCGTCAGGTCGAGTAATTTCATTTTGCAGTTGCGCTGATTTAACTGGCGTTGACGGCCAAATTGGGCTTTATTGTCTGGCGCATTTTGCGTGACAGAAATAAGTGGGTAACACAGTGAGCATTCAGACAAAAGAAATTTACGGTTCGCGCTCCGCTTCGTCATCCGGCACCGGCAACGGCGCCAAATGGTCGGAATCGTTGCAATCGGTTTTTGAACTGGTGTTGGAGAGCCAGGGGCCGGAGCGGACAGCGCGGTTGCTGGAAAAACTCGCCGAAAAGCTGCGTGGGGTGGCATTGGGCACCGGTCGCGGTTTCAACACGCCTTACGTCAACACCATTCCGCCCGAACAACAGGCGCCGTTTCCGGGCAACCGCGAAATCGAGCGCCGCATCAAGAGCTACATCCGCTGGAACGCGATGGCAATGGTGGTGAAGGCGAATTCCACCACCAACGTGGGGGGCCACATTTCGACTTATGCCTCGGCGGCGACGCTTTACGAGGTGGCGTTTAATCATTTTCTGCGCGGGCGCACGGAAAATTTTCCCGGTGACATTGTTTACTTCCAAGGGCACGCCGCACCGGGCATCTATGCGCGTGCGTTTCTCGAAGGCCGGTTGGACGGGCGGCAACTGCAAAATTTCCGGCAGGAACTCGCCGAGGGCGGCGGGCTGTCGTCGTATCCGCATCCGTATTTGATGCCGGAATTCTGGCAGTTCCCGACGGTCTCGATGGGACTCGGCCCGATCCTGTCGCTGTATCAGGCGCGTTTCAATCGTTACCTGCAGGCGCGCAACCTGGTGAAATGGAAGAACGAACCGAAACTCTGGGCGTTTCTCGGCGACGGCGAATGTGATGAGCCAGAAACGCTCGGCGCCATCACGCTCGGCGCGCGCGAGAACCTCGACAATCTGATTTGGGTCATCAACTGCAATTTGCAGCGGCTGGACGGCCCGGTCCGCGGTAACGGCAAAATCATCCAGGAACTTGAGGGTGTGTTCCGCGGGGCAGGCTGGAACGTCATCAAAGTCATTTGGGGCACCGACTGGGACGATTTGCTCGCGCGCGACCAGTCCGGCCTGCTGCTCAAGCGCATGGAAGAGGCGGTGGACGGCGATTACCAAAAGTATTCCGTCGAGCCGGGCAGCTACACGCGCAAGCATTTCTTCGGTAAATATCCCGAACTGCTCGAATTGGTGAATCATCTCACCGACGATCAAATCCACAAACTGCTGCGCGGCGGACATGACGCGCGCAAAATGTATGCGGCTTACAAAATGGCCGTGGAACACAATGGCCAGCCGACGGTGATTCTGGCCAAAACGGTGAAGGGATACGGCCTCGGCGAAGCGGGTGAAGGCCGCAATATCACGCACCAACAGAAAAAACTGAACGAGAAGGAACTTCGGGAATTCCGCGAACGCTTCAACATTCCCATCAGCGACGACGTCATCGCCGAAACGCCATTTTTCCGTCCAGCACCGGACAGTCCGGAGACGAAATATTTGCTCGAGCGGCGCAAGGCGCTCGGCGGATTCCTGCCGGAACGCAAAGTGACCGCGCCGCCGCTCGACGTGCCGAAACTCGATTACTTCACCGAAATTTTCAAAGGTTCGACCACGGAAGCCTCGACGACGATGGCCTTCGTTCGTTTGGCGAGCGTGCTGTTGCGGCACAAGGCCGTGGGCCGGCAGATCGTCCCGATCATTCCCGACGAGGCGCGCACGTTCGGCCTTGATGCGCTGTTCAAGGACATCGGCATTTACTCGCCCAAAGGCCAGCTTTACGAGCCGGTGGACAGCAAATCGCTGCTTTATTATCACGAAGCGAAGGACGGGCAGATTCTGGAAGAAGGCATCACCGAGGCCGGTTCGATTTCATCGTTCATCGCGGCGGGCACAAGTTACGCCACGCACGGTGTGCCGATGATTCCGTTCTACATTTACTACTCGATGTTCGGGCCGCAACGCGTCGGCGATTTATTCTGGCTGGCGGGCGATATCCGGGCGAAAGGCTTTTTGCTCGGCGCGACGGCGGGCCGCACCACGCTCAACGGCGAAGGGCTGCAACATCAGGACGGCCACAGCCTGCTGCATGCGAGCACGGTGCCGACCTTGCTGGCTTATGATCCGGCGTTCGCCTACGAACTGGCGGTGATCATTGCCGACGGTTTGCGCCGGATGTTCGTTGAGGGTGAGGACATATTTTATTACCTTTCGCTCTATAACGAAAACCATGTCATGCCGCCGATGCCGGCGGGCGTCGAAGACGGCATCCTGAAGGGCTTGTATAAATTCAAAGC
>JBEKJN010000098.1:0-8969 GCA_050011235.1 Verrucomicrobiota bacterium
GTCCTTTGATGGAGTTCGGTGCCCCCAGCCAGATGCGCGACCGGGCCGGCGCTTTGACGGATTTTTTCTGGAGCAGCGCGCGCAACGGAATGTTCTCCTGAATGTCCGCCGGCGCGTTGCCTTCAAACACAAACGGTCCCGGATACTGGTTTGCCTTCTGGTCGGCGCGTTCGCGGATTTTCGTGAGAAAACGGTCGCGCACCTCCTCCGGCAGCCAGACCGTCTGGAACGGACTGTTGCCTTCGATGGAACCGGCGGCATCGTTGTAGATGCCTTCGCCGGGACGCGAGAGCAGGCGCGGCGCCGGGTTGTCCTGGTCCATGATCAGATAAGCATCCGCCTCGTTGCACATGAGCGCGATGCGGATGACCATCTGGCCGATGGTGGCGCGGGCGAGCGTATAAGCGCCGCCGAGCGTTTGCGAACCGAGCAGCACGTGGATGCCAAAGGCGCGGCCCTGTCGGACAATGCGGTCGAGCAACACGGCAGCGCCCTGCGACACCCGGTCTTCCTCCGTAAAATATTCCTGAAACTCGTCAATAATCAGGAGCGCGCGCGGCATTGGCTCAGCGCCGCCCGCTTTTTTATAACCGGCGACGTCCTGCACGCCCAATTGGCGGAACAAGTCGCCGCGACGGCGCAATTCCGCGTCCACGCGCTCCAGCACGCTCAACCCGAACTCGCGGTCGCTTTCGATGGCGACGACCTTTGCGTGCGGCAACCGGCGGTTGGCGTAGCACTTGAACTCGACGCCTTTTTTGAAGTCCACGAGGTAAAACTCAACCTGCTCCGGGCTGCACCACAACGCGAGGTTGGTGATGATGACGTGGAACAGGGTGGACTTGCCCGAACCGGTCTTGCCGGCAATCAACGCGTGCTGGCGCGTGCCTTTGCCGATTTCAAGACGCTGCAACTTGGTCGCACCGGAACGTCCGATGGGCACGGTGAGTTCCCCGGACGTGTCCTCCGTCCAGAGTTTGCCCGGCGGGGGAGCCACCTGCTCGAAAGGCACCTCGACGCGATTTGAATCCCTGCTGCTTTCGCCGACCCGATGCAGAAACTCCGTCACGAACTCCGGCGGCGGCGGAGTGTCGAGCGTCAGGCGCGTTCCGCCGGGTTGATGGTCCGCCAGCCGGAAACCGCTCTCGCTTCGGACGAGGCAAATGCTGCTTTTCCGGAGTTCGTCGGCAACGAAACCCTGGGGCAGGGCGTGGCGGCGGTCCCAATGAATCAACGTGAACACGCCGCAGCGGGCGCCGCTGGTGGCGATGTTGATGAGGCAGCGGCCGGCCGTTTCGCTGAAGTTCACCGGGAAATCGGCGACGACGAGGAAATGATATTTCTCCGCGATGGTGCCGGCCTGGGCGTTGTATTCCGCGATGGTTTCGTATTCGTTGCGGAGATACATTTGGATGACCTTTTCCATGTGTTCATTCAACTCCGCCAGCTTTTCCTCGAGTTGGGCGGTTTGCGTCCAAATGCGGCTGTTGATGTGGCTCTCCTCATAATCGGCCAGGTGCATGAGGCCGGCGAAATTCTGGCCGAGCCCGACCGGATCAAAAATGGTGAAGCTTAACTTGCCCGGCGGATGGGTTGAAAGGAGGCGGAAAATGATGTTGTTGATGGCCGCAATCGCTTCTTCGCCTCCGGTCTTGGCCGTTTCAAAAACAATGGAGCCTTGCGCCGGATATTTGAGCGTGAGCGGGACGGAAAAATTGGCGGGGAAGGGCAGGGCCAGCCGTTTGTCCTTCAGCGCCGCCTCGGCAAGTTTTCCGGTGTCCACTTCCATGCGCCCGAATTTTGCCACATTTTTGAATTCCTCCGGGAGCGACCACTGTTTCCATACCGGAAGCTGCCATCCGGGAAAAAGTTCCTCCGCCGCGGCATTGGCGGCGCGGATGGTTTCGTGGATGGGCTGGATGCAATTTTTCCATTCCCCGGCCAGCGTCTGCCAACGGCCCTGGATGTCCGCGTTCAGTTTCGCCACTTTCGCCTCGTGAACTCCGGCAAGTTGTCCGGTCTGCGCCTCCGCCTCCTGCTGCAGACGCGCAACGTTGCCGGCGTGGGTGCGGTCAAGCTGACTCAATTTTGCGCGGCTGAGCTGCTCGTTTTTTTGCAGGGCGCGGGACGCTTTTTCATCAGTCGCCTGCGCCCGGGTGCCGCGCGTGCCCACGGCTTCCTTTATGGTTTGCTTCCACTGTTGGTTGAGGCCGCGGCTGGCGTTCTCGAATTCGGTTTGGATTCGTTCCTGTTCCTGCCGGCAGCGCAATTCGGCCTTTTCAAGGCAAACATCTTGCAGCCGTCGCGCCGTTGCCAGATGGCGGGCAATCGTTTTGGCGGTCGGTCCGGCCCGATGTCCTCCATACAGGTAAATGGCCAGCACAATCACAAAAATGCCCGCCAATACCTCGCCGATTTCGCGTTGGGAAATGGAATTCAAGCCGGACTGCCCAATCAGAAGGGGCCAGAAGACGTGAAGCAGCACGAGCACAAGCAAGAACAGCCAGATCGGAAAGAATCTGAAAAACTGCGGCAGCGGAAATTTTTTGAAGTTGTCCAACTCACGGCGGATTGCCGCCGGCAGCCGGTGAAGTTCCTCCAATAATTGAAGCTCGTCCGGGGTCTGATCGGGTTCCGGCCATTGCCGACGGGGAGAAAGCAGCCTGCGAAATCTGCCGTAGCCGCGAAAGGCGCTCCTGGCCTCTTTCTCCAGCAGGTTGAAAGTCTCGCTACACCCGGTCAATTTGGTTTTGAAGTTTGCCAGGGTCGCAGCGGCGTTTGCCAGTCCCGCTTCACGGTCACGTTCCGCCTGGGTCGAGCTTTCCGATATCTTTTGCTTTCTGCGCCCTTCGCGTCCGCCGACTCCCTCCCGGACCTGCCGGGTGACAACGAGGTGTGCCTGGGTGATCCGCGCTTTCCGCTTTTCGGATTTGGAGCGCCATTTGGCCTTTTCAATTTCAAACGCGTCTTCGGCGTCGGCGATGGCCACCGCCAAACGTGACTCCTGCCTTTGCGTGGCCGCATCAAATGCCTTTGCTTCCGCGGCCGACCGGGTTCGAAATTCGCCGGCAAGTTTTTCCTCCCGGGCGGCAAAATCCTGGATGGCGCTTCGGAGCCGGTCCAAAAGCGCAAGCGTTTCATTTAGTCCCAGATGGCTGCTCACAATGTTTGCTCCCAAAAACTAAACGAAAACCATTCGGCGCGCGAGTGTGTTTGTGAGCCAGTGAAGGCCGAAATGGAACAACCGGCCAAAAGGGAAAGCTACCCTCAATTTTTATCTCGATTGCCCGATTCTTTCGACGAACATAACCATGTCGTGAAGCCGCGCTTCATTTTCATTTTGTTTGTCTTGGGAATACTTGGCGTTTTGATTGTTTGCACGCGCCAGCCGCGTTATCACGGGCGAACGCTTGCAAGCTGGTTGCAGCAGTATTCTTATACTGCGCTTGATGAACCTCAACGCCGTCAGGAAGCTCAAAATGCAGTCAGCGCAATCGGGGCGAAGAAAGCCTTGCCAAAATTATTGAATTTGGTTGAAGCCAAAGACGACCCGGTCAGTTTATGGCTCATTGAGAGAACCGACGAATTCAGAATCCGGTTTCTTAGATGGAGTTCATCGGAACAATATTCGTACGAAGATTTGCAACGAATCCGATGGCATTCGGCGGAGGATTTTCAGCAGCTTGGCATTGTGGGATTTGAAATTTTGGGAACGAACGCGGCTCCAGCCGCTGGAAAACTGGAAGGACTTCTCGGTGAAAAAGATCACGCTTTCACCGCCGAGCGATGTTTGGTTTTTGTCGGCAAGCCCGCTGAGCCTGTTTTTTGCCGGGCGCTCACCAATCAAGACGCAGCAATTAGGCAGTGGGCGATAGATGAACTGGCGTCGGTCACGGACGATGTCGAAGTTTATATCGCCCGCATAAAACCCCGGCTTCAAGATTCGTCCGATGCCGTGCGAGGCACGGCGGTCAATGACATCGGCATTCAAACGTCTGCGCCCGAACTGGCCGTTCCGCTCTTGATCTCCGCCTTGAAAGATTCTGCGGTCAGCGCAAATGCAGCCAATACACTCGGCAATTTCGGCACAAACGCGCTGGTTGCTTTTCCGATTTTGACCAACCTCGTCGAACACGGCGACACAAACGTAGCTGGCGCGGCGTTGAAAACCTTGATCGTCATCGCACCGGACAGAGCATTGCCTATTTTCACAAATTATCTCGCGCAGGGAAAACCGTGGGTTGATGCCGCCTTGCGAGCATTGACCGAGGTCATGCCAGACAAAGCGTTGCCGATGGTTCTAGCCCGCTTGCAATCACCAAACCTCGCCATGCGGCGCGAGGCGTTCGGGCTGTTACGCCATTATCCGGTGACTTCACAAATTGATTCAGCGATGCAAACCGTCGTCACTGATTCCGATTCCGCCCTCGCCCTCGCCGCAAAAGGATTCCTGACCGCTCAATATGCGACCAACCACCCGGACGCATTTCTATTTCCCGACGAACCGAGTTATAACGGCAAGCGATTGGGCGAATGGTTGGAAACACGCATTGAAGGCGGAGGCGATTTTATCCCAGCGGCAAAAGACGCAATTCATCAAGTGGGAACCAACGCAATTCCTGCCTTGTTGAAACGACTGACTTATGTGCGGCCACCGTATTGCTTCAATCCTTTCCAGATTAACATCAATGCCGCTGGTGGATTCATTGCACTGGGCGAACAGGCCAAACCCGCGTTGCCAGAGTTATGGCTGCTCATGGACAGCACGAATAAAGACACCGCTCTGACAGCCATGATCGCCACCTGCGGAACCGGCTCAAACGCCATGCCTTTTTTAATCAAAGGGCTAACGAACCCATTTGCCAATGTGCGCGGTCTGGCCGCCAATATTTTGATGGAAGGAGTCGGTGACAAATTTCCCGAACAACGCAAACAGGCAATTCCGCTTTTCGTAAAACTTTTGAACGACCCTGACGAAGACATTCGCAGGAATGCAACAAATCAACTCAAGGAAATTGATCCTCAGACCGCTGCCCGGCAGGAATAAAATGAAAAAACAAAACCCATTCCGGCGCGTTGGAATTTTTATTGGCCTGTTTCTTTGTGCATTTTCTTTGCAAGCCAATCCGATTTCCATTCCAGAGAAACCCCTCACACCTGAAATTGCTTTTCTTATCAGTTTTTCAATCCTTTTGGAAGCGACGTGCATTTTGCTTCTGCTCCGGCGTTTTCGCAAACCGCGCTTTTTCATTCTCTGGCTTCTCGGGCTGCACTTGATTACCTATCCCGCGTTTCTTGGTTTCCTTTGGCTGTTTCAAGACATGCGTCCGGCGTTGGCTGTGGCGTCCGGCGAAGGCCTGGTGGTGATGATTGAGGGAACGCTCATTTATTGGATTTGCCGTCACGCGCCGACAAAGCAAAATCTTCCGATGGCTTCACTTTTTAGATGCTGGCTGGCTTCGCTGGCCGGAAATACCTGCTCATTAATCGCGTTCCCGCTTTTAATGAATCTTTGTGATTTTATTTTCCACCATGCCTAATACTAACTTGCAATCAATGGGCTACTAAAGTAAGGTGGGGCCATTATGCGCCCCCGAACTGAAATCCCCGCCGCACAGGTCGGCGCGATCCATCGCGCGATGCTGGCGGCTCCCGGCAAGCCATGCAAAGTCAATTCAGCAGCAATTCAGGCGGGTTAGTGCGTCCAAAAGCATAAAAAATGCCATGCTAAATCAGGCAGGCAGGGAACAAAAATTGCTTGCAAAAATTCCCCTCAAAAAGCCCAATGTTTTCGCATTTTCGTTTCACAATCTATTTTAGCATGACCCAAGTTTTGCTTGTCATTTGCCGAAATTAGGCTAAGCTCTAAACGGAAATGGTTCAGGGCCTGCAACTGTCACAGCGATTGACGCAATCGCTGATTTTGGCGCCACAACTCCAGCAATCGCTGGCGTTGCTGCAAGCGCCGACACTGGAACTCAAGGCGCTCGTCGAGCAGGAGTTGCAGCAAAACCCCGTGCTCGAAGAAGTGGACTCACCGGAACCCGATTCGTCTGACCAGCCGGCGACGGATGAAACCGACGCGCCCGCAACAGCCGATCCTGCCGTATCACCGGAAGACACGGCGTTTGATGCAACCCAGGAAAAAAATGTCGATGCGCCGGTGGATGACTTTCAGGTGGAATTTGACCGGCTCGTGCAACTCGATCAGGAATGGCGCGACCATTTTTCACAAACGAACCTGCCCATTCGTCAATCCGCTGAGGATGAGGAAAGGCGGCAATTCATGCTGGACTCGCTCGTGGCCGGAACATCGCTGGCCCAGGCGCTCATGGAACAGTTGCGCGACACCGATTTGTCCGAGGAACTGCGCGGCATCGCCGAGTTGATCATCGGCAACATTGACGATTACGGCTATCTCAAGACCGCGGTTGAGGAATTGTCCGTTACGACGAATCTGCCCGTCGAAAAAATTTCCGGGGTGTTGAAGGTGATTCAGACGTTTGACCCGCCCGGCGTTGGCGCCACCAATTTGCGCGAGTGTCTGCTGCTGCAACTCGAACGCGCCGGCCTGCAGGACACGCTCGAATGCCGCATCGTGCGCGATTTCATGGACGCGCTGGGCAAGCGGCGCATCCCGGAAATTGCGCGCGGCACCGGCCGGTCCGTTGAGGACGTGCAAAACGCCCTCGGCCGGATTGCGCACCTGGAGCCGCGACCCGGTCGCGCCTTTTTGCCGGACACGGACCAATACGTTCTGCCCGAAGTTTTCGTGCAAAAGGTTGGCAACGATTTCGCCGTGACGACCAACGACGAGCACATTCCCCACCTGCGCATCAGCAACATCTACAAGGACCTTATGGCGCAGGGTGAAAATTCCGCCGAGGTCAAAAATTACATCCGCGAAAAAATCCGCGCCGGTAAATTCCTCATCAAAAGCCTGCACCAGCGGCAACAGACGATTCTGAACATCGGGAAGGAAATTGTGAAACGCCAGCGCGAGTTCATGGAAAAAGGCGTCGCGCACCTGAAACCGATGACGATGGCGCAGGTGGCCGACGTGGTGGGCGTTCATGAAACGACCGTGAGCCGCGCGGTTTCCGCCAAATACATGCAGACACCGCAGGGCGTTTTTGAAATGAAATTTTTCTTCACTGCCGGCCTGCAAACCGCGAGCGGTGACGGCGTCTCCAACACCAGCGTGAAGGACATGATTGCCGAAATTTTCAAAAGCGAGGATACGGCCCGGCCATTGTCAGATCAGGAAGTCGTAAAGATGCTCCGCGACAAAGGCATCACCATAGCGCGCCGCACCGTCGCCAAATACCGCGGCGAACTCAACATCCTGCCCTCAAATTTGCGGAAGGTTTATTGAAAATTTTGCCGCGCGCAGGAACCGCAGACAATTTGCAGCCTGTCCGGGTGTCAGCACACCAACCACCTTCGGTTGGAGCAATGAGGCAAGAAACAAGAATGGCATCTCCAGTTTCATACCAATGGCGTGCGTGGTTTGTTTCTCAAGAGCCTTCTCAGTCAACCGGCGCTGGCTCCAGCGAGCTTCAGATGCCGTGGCCGACCGAGAACGCCTGACCCACGAAATGGCCGATCCCATAATAAGCCTGCGCGTCCGGCGCAAACACCAGTGGTTTGACCTTGGTGATTTCAAGCAGGCCGCCCTTTGCCATCACGCTGTCTTCCGCCTTCACGTCCATGACCTCGCCGACGAACTGCGTGTGCAGCCCAAGCTCGATGACGTGGGCCAGCTTGCATTCCACGATCAGGGAGAACTCCTTTACATACGGAGCATCCACCAGTTCACTTCTCACCGGCGTCAACTTCGTGGCCGCAAACTTATCCACACTTCTGCCGGAAACCAACCCGAAGTAATCTGCCTGTCGGACGTGATCCTCGGACGGGATGCTGATGGTGAATGCTTTCCGCGCCAGAATGTTGCCATGGGTATAGGTCGCCTTGCGCAGGGACACCGCAACGCAGGGTGGTTGGGAGCAGCAGATGCCGCCCCACGCGGCGGTCATCACGTTCGGCTTGCCCGCTTGGTCGTAGGTTCCCACCACAAACACCGGCGTCGGGTAAACCAGGGTTTTTGCACCGAGAGACTTTTTCATAGACGACATTATTCTAAGCCGGACTCACACAGCATCCAAGCCCGGAAATCAACCCCGAAAGCTTTCGGGGCGGGTTGCCGCGCCAATCGGCGGCGGCGCTAGTGGTCTGCGGATGCCTTACGGGCCTTACATCGCGCTGGCGGCGGTGATTTGGATTTTTGCCGGCAAGGAAATTGTCCGCGCAATGTTCCGATAAACAGGGGTCAGGCACTTTTATGATTAACTCAGAGCAACCGTAGAGCATAGATCAACACAAACAACGATGCTGCGATGAGAAAGGGCGATGAATATACTCCCGGCATGAAGCGTTTCATATAGAGTGAACTTCCGATATGTCCGAGACCGTTGCCGACCATCATCACCGCGAGCGGAACCGCGACTACCACAATCCATCTGGTTCCCCGAAATGCGACGGGGCTCAACGAGAACATGAGTGCTACCGCCGCGGCCAAACCAACGATCCACACTCGAAATGAAAATGTCGGCAGCGGAATCCACGGAAACCGTGCTCGAATCTTCAGCACTGTGGGGTTGTAAACCGCGAGAAAATCGGTGAGCGCCTCGTCAACCACGTGAATCGCGAGCGCCGCAGCTAATGCCAGCCATGCGCAACCAAACAGCGACGTGGTATCGGCGAGTTGCTCGGTTGACATAGTGTGGTCGGCGGGGTTTTCCGCCTAACGCTCAAGAACTGAGCCACGCCGGAACGGTGATGTCAACCGTCCCGCAATGCGCATTGGCGTCAACCTAAGCCGGGGTTGAGTTCGGCGACCAATTGAAAATAGTTTTTGCGGTCCTTGCGTTGCTCATAGAACAGATGATGAGTGAGGTGATGCTCCAACC
>JBEKJN010000099.1:0-8962 GCA_050011235.1 Verrucomicrobiota bacterium
TCTTCGATTTACAGCTTGATTATTGTTCCGAACACGGCTTTTGGTTGGACAAAGGCGAAGACGACCAGATTTTGGAATTGATGCGCGGTGAGGAAGGGCGGGTTGAGAGAAAATTCGGAACGGAAGACTCATGGGCAAAATATATCAACCATTTGCGCTCGCCTTCGTTTTTTACAAGAGTCAAAAGCTTGCTTCATCGGTAGAACATTACGCCGCTTCCGCGTCCTGCTTGCGCCGCACAATCGGTTTGCTTTCGCCGCGCACGACGGGCCGTGTGATTTTGACGTGGACGATGTTGCCGCCGTCCGGCGCTTCGTACATCAAATCGAGCATCAGTTTTTCAATCAGGCTCCGCAGCGCGCGCGCGCCGGTGCCCTTTTTGTGCGCTTGGGCCGCGAGTTCGCGCAGCGCGTCCGGCGTGAATTCCAGTTCCACGCCCTCCATCGCCAGGAGCTTGGCGTATTGCTTGGTCAGCGCGTTTTTGGGTTCAGCCAGGATGGAAACCAGTTGTTCATCGGTCAATTCCGCGAGCGTGGTCACCACCGGCAATCGGCCGACAAATTCGGGAATGAAACCGAAGTTGAGCAGGTCCTCCGGTTCGACGTGCTGTAAAAATTCATCGCGCGCTGTGCCCGCGCTTTTTTGCGCTTCGCCAATGGCGCCGAAACCCATCGTGTGCCGGCCGAGCCGCCGCTGAATGATTTTATCCAGGCCGACGAATGCGCCGCCGCAAATGAACAAAATGTGCGTCGTGTCCACGCGAATGTATTCCTGCTGTGGATGTTTGCGGCCGCCCTGGGGCGGCACGTTGCAGACCGTGCCTTCGAGAATTTTGAGCAGCGCCTGCTGCACGCCTTCGCCCGAAACGTCGCGCGTGATGGACGGGCCATCGGACTTGCGCGCGATTTTGTCAATTTCATCCACGTAAACGATGCCGCGCTGGGCGCGTTTCACGTCGTAATCGGCGCTTTGCAGCAGCCGCAAAATGATGTTCTCCACGTCTTCACCCACGTAACCGGCCTCGGTGAGCGTCGTGGCGTCGGCGATGGCAAACGGCACGTCAAGAATTTTGGCGAGTGTGCGGGCGAGCAGCGTTTTGCCCGAACCGGTCGGGCCGATCATTAAAATGTTGCTCTTCTCGATTTCCACGTCGGCGTGCGGATCGGGAGACGCGGTCTTCGCCGCTCCTTCGTTTTCCGCCGCCGGTTCCGGTTGGATGCGCTTGTAATGATTGTGCACCGCGACGGCCAGGGTCTTCTTCGCGTGCTCCTGCCCGATGCAATAATGGTCAAGCTGGCGTTTGATGGCCGCCGGTTTGGGGATGGTGAACTTCGGCTGTTTTTTCTGGCTTTGAAGCTGGAGTTCGTGGTCGAGGACGTTTTTGCAAAGGATGATGCAATTGTCGCAAATATAAACGCCCGGCCCGGCAATCAGCTTGCGCACTTCCGCGTGCGATTTGCCGCAGAAACTGCACATGGTGAGATTAGTGGGACGAGCCATTTGGAATTTACGATTGCCGCTTTCGTTGGAGTTCAACCTTTAGGTTGTTCTTTGCAGAACAGGCTAAAGCATGGACTCCAACAACATTCATGCCTTTGCCGACGTTTTTTCCGTCAACCCGGCGATTTCCTTGCGCGATTGGACGACCTGGTCCACGAGGCCGTATTCCTTCGCTTCCTCGGAGGACATGAAACGGTCGCGGTCGGTATCGTGCGCGAGTTCCTCGAACTTGCGCCCGCAATGTGTGGCAAGGATTTCGTTCAGCCGGTCCTTGAGCCGCAGGATTTCCTTCGCCTGGATGCTGATGTCGGAGGCCTGGCCCTGCACGCCGCCCCACGGCTGGTGAATCAGGATGCGCGCGTTGGGCAACGCGTAACGTTTGCCCTTCGTGCCCGCCGCCAGCAACACGGCGGCCATGCTTGCGGCCTGGCCGACGCAATACGTGTTCACGTCGCAGGTGAGATATTGCATCGTGTCGTAAATCGCCAGCCCGGCCGTGACGCTGCCGCCCGGCGAGTTGATGTAGAGATGAATGTCCTTCTTCGCGTCGGACATCTGGAGAAAAAGGAGTTGCGCGATGACGATGTTGGAAACCGTGTCATCCACCGCCGTGCCGAGAAAAATGATGCGGTCAACGAGCAGGCGCGAGTAAATGTCCCATGTCCGCTCGCCGCGGCCCGTCTGCTCGACCACAATCGGAACCAGAAAATCTTGCATGGCCTAATAACTACTCCATTTTTGTCACAAGTAAAGGCGGGAAAGTCTTTATTCGCAAATTTCGCGAAAAGCAAATCCTCCTCGTTCTCGCCCTCGTCTTCGAAAATTCTCCTTTCGATTACGAGGACGACGACGAGGACGAGGAGGAAGCCGATTGCAGCCTTGACCAAATCAACCGGAACGCACTGGCAAAATCCTCCGGCTTTTCGGCGATCCAGTGCGAAACCTTTTCCGGCGCGAACCAGCCGCCCGTTTCAATTTCTTCGGGATGCAACTGAAACGGCCCTTCGGCCTGGCAGCGATAGACCCAGACAAATTCCGCGTCCGTTTCCGGGCACGCGGCGATTTTGAACTGGCGCTCCGGCGCTTTTTCGATGGTCAATCCGATTTCCTCGCGCAATTCGCGGATGGCGCAGGCGTCGTAATCCTCGCCGGAATCCACGTGGCCGGAGGTCGAGGAATCCCATTTGCCCGGCTCGCGGTCTTTGGTCGTCGAGCGCTTTTGGAGAAAAGTTTCGCCGCGCGAATTGAAGACCAGCACGTGAACCGCGCGATGTTTCAAGCCCAGCCGATGCACCTCGCGGCGCGACTTGGCATCAATCACCTCGTCGCGTTCGTTGACGACATCGAAGATTTCTTCGCTCACAATAAAAAGCTCCGTCAGGAGCGGCATCTTTGTAGAAATCAGGACCAAATGAATCTCAAGCCCCGTCGGGGCGACATATTCTGAAATTTGAAAAAACCGTTGTTTGTCGAAGATGCCGCTCCTGACGGAACTTGGAAACCTTTTTCGATTTGTTTCTACAGAGATGTCGCGCCTACGGCGCTGGGATTTGTTTCTTCAAGAAATCCATTTGGAGTTGCGCCCGTATCCCAATGTTATCGTCAGCGATCTGTGTCCAGTTTGGGAACGGGTTTTCTTCACCCTCTGGCGCAAAAAAACGATGCACACCACCAGTTAGCCACCATTTATCTTCGGCAAATACCAAATAAAGTTCATATCGAGCATACTTAGTAAATGGAATACCGGAAACAGAAAAATCCTCGTCATAAGTAAGCACGGCCGAAATTGTGCTGTCGGAATCACCCGTATGAAACTCATAGCGCAAACCGCGAATTGCTCCCCATCGAAGAACTCCACTTTTGCCGGATTTCAAATACTCAATATGTTGTTTCAGCTCGGTTTCAGCTTTAGCGAAGAGTTTTTGGTCAATTCCCTCTGTGTTTTGAGATTGGTTTACAATGGTTAGCCCGTGCGTTTCGCTCATTCGTTTTAGCGACTCGATTGCGATAGTTGCTGTTGCGACGACGCCCAAAACAGAAACAACCATTGTAGCGATTGTAATTCGGAACTGGATTTTTCCTCGGCGCTGTTCTTCCAAATAATCTTCTCGGGTTCTCCACGGGTTTTCGGTCGGCGGATTCACCAAGTAAACCTTTGTTGGTTCATTCTTGTTTTCTTCCATAGATGTCACAGCAATTCAATCAGACCTATGAATTTAATTCAAGTGCCATAGGCACAGCATCATTGCAGTTTTTCAGTTAATTTAACAAACTGTTCCAGATTCAATTTCTCCGCGCGTTCCTGCGGCGGGAGCTTCAATTCCTTAAATGCCTGCTCCAATTTCTCCGCCGGCCAGTCTTCACGCAGCAGTTTCAACATCATCTTCCGCCGTTGCGAAAACGCGCGTTTAACGATTTTCACAAAGGTTTTATGATGGATTTCAGGCAAAAACGGCGGGGCACGGCGTTCCAAAACCACGCAGGTTGAGTCCACGTCCGGCTCCGGGAAAAAGCAGCTTGCCGGAATTTTGAACCATTCGCGTGCTTCGTAGTCGAGTTGAATGAGCAACGTCAGGATGCCGTAATCTTCATCGTCGGATTTGGCCATGAGTCGCCGGGCCACCTCGAGTTGCAGCGTCGCCACCATCCGCCGCGGTCGTTGGGGCGATTGCGCCAGTTCGACCAGGATTGGCGAGGCGACGGAATACGGCAGATTGGCCACGAGTTTCCAGTCGCTCCAATCGCGCGGCTCGCGTTTCAAAAACTCCAGCGCATCGGCGTGGAATAAGCGTAGGACAGGCATCCTGCCTGTCTCTAACTTCTCATTTCTAGATAGAGACAGGCTGGAAGCCTGTCCTACATTGAATCTTTCCCGCAAAAACTCCACCAGCCGCGCATCTTTCTCAATGGCCAGGACTTCGCCCGCATTTTGCAAAAGAAATCCCGTCAACGGCCCAAGCCCCGGCCCGATTTCGAGGACTTTGTCAGCCTTTGACAATTCAGCGGCCTTGACGATGCGCCGGAGTTGATTCGCGTCGTGGAGAAAATTCTGGCCGAGGGATTTCGTGAGTTGAATCCCGCGCGCCGTCAGGAGTTCCCGCATTTCGGAGAGTTTCACTTCAAGACCTCCGCGAGCACGCTGACAGCTTTGGCCAATTGCGCCTGGGTGATGGTCAATGGCGGCGTGAAGCTGATGACGTTGGCGTGTTCGCCTTCAGGCAAAAGAATGAATCCGCGATGCAACATTGTCTTGATTGCCCGCAGCGTCGCATCGGTGGCGGGCCTGCCGTCGGGGAGGCGCAATTCGACACCAGCCATCAAGCCCAAGCCGCGCGCTTGAATTTGCGATTTGCGATTTGCGATTCGTGATTGAAGTTGTGAAAGCAGAAATTCTCCGAGTTTCGCACTTCGTTCGCAAAGGTTGAGTTGCTCGATCTCCTTGATTTGCGCCAGCGCCATCGCGCAGCCGACCGGATTGCCGAGGAACGTGCTGGTGTGAATGGCCTCGCCGCGCGATGCCGGCCATGCGGCATCCATCAAATCCGCGCGCCCGACGCAGGCCGACAACGGAAAGCCACCGGTCAACGCCTTGCCAAGGCAGATGATATCCGGCACGACGCCGGCATGTTCGCACGCAAACCATTTCCCCGTGCGGCCGAAGCCGGTGTAAATTTCGTCCAAGATGAGCAACACACCGTGTTCGTCGCAAAGTTTTCGGAGCAACGGCAGAAATTCCCGCGGCGGAATGTTAATGCCGCCGCGTGCCTGAATCGGCTCGACCAGAATCGCGCCGATGGGTTCGCGGCGGAAAAGATGGCGGATGCGGGCTTCAACTTTTTTCAACGTAGGACAGGCATCCTGCCTGTCTCCATTTTTTGTCGTTTTTGATTTCAGAGACAGGCTGGAAGCCTGTCCTACGGTGGGAAACGGCACGAAATGCCCGAACTCGCGTAGTTGCGTTCGAAACGGCCCGCGAAAAAAATCACGGTGCGTGGCATTGAGCGCGCCGTAACCAAGTCCATGATACGCGCCTTCAAACGCAATGACCCCGCGTTTGCCGGTGGCAAGCATTGCGGTCTTGAGCGCAGACTCAACGGCTTCAAAGCCGGAATTGGAAAAAATCGTTTTGCCCGTAGCCGCCGATGTGAATCGGCGGGTGCTCCGGTCAATCCGCGGATTCACATTCGCGGCTATGGTCCAGCGTTCGAACGTGAGGCGGCTCAATTCGCGCGCCAGCTCGGGCTTGCGCGCGTGCGGATGCACGTCACCCATCGCGTGGGGCAGCCGGGCCAGTTGAACTTGACCGGCCCTGACAACCTTCGGATTCGCGTGGCCCGTGGCGGCGACGCCAAACGCGGCGGTCAAATCCAGATATTTTTTTCCGTCGGCGTCCCAAACGTGAACGTCTTTGCCGCGTTCCCAGACGATGGGCCACGAACCGTCCGGCTCGATATGAACAACATTCCGCGATTCGAAATCACGGAGCAGTTGCAAAATCTTTTCTGTTTTGGTCACGAATTTACGATTTTCGATTTACGGTTTACGAGCGCTCAAACTCTCCGGCGCAATCGTAAATCGCCAATCGCCAATCCTTAAACCCCGCGTTGTTCCGACGGCCAGATGACCTTGTGCATCTGGACTTGAAACCGCACGGGCAGGGCATCGGCGATGATTTTTTCCGCCAGCTCGTGGCGCGAAACCGGCGTTTGCCCCGCCGGGACTTTTTTCAGCGATTTGTCCTGCTGCTCCGGCGACAGCGGATGCACCCACGAGAAGAGCAGGGGACAGATTGCATCTAGTTTGTGTTTGGCAATTTGCTGTCTGGCCCACTCGTAATCCTCGGCTGTGCCGATGACGAATTTGATTTCGTCGGTCGCTTTCAAATGCTTGATGTTTTCCCAGCGATTGCGTTCCACTTCGCCGCTGCCCGGACATTTCAAATCCATGATGCGATGAACGCGCGGGTCCACCGGCGAGATGTCATGCGCGCCGCTGGTTTCGAGCAGCACGGTGAAGCCGTCATCGCATAGTGATTTCATCAGCGGCAAGGCATTTTTTTGGAGCAGAGGCTCGCCGCCGGTCAATTCGATCAGGGGAAATTGAGAGTTGAGGGTTGAGGGTTGAGAACTTAGGAATGGCGCGGCTAGCCGTTTCACATCTGACAAAATTTCGGCGAGTGACTTTTTGTTGCCTTCGGTGAAGGCATAGGCGGTGTCGCAATACGAGCAGCGCAAATCGCAGGCGGTGAGCCGGACAAAAATGCACGGCAGACCGGCGAAGGTGCTTTCTCCTTGCAGGCTCAAATAGATTTCATTGATGGCCAGCGTGTCACGCATCGCATTAAGTCTAGCATCCGCAACGAAAATGGAAATCTTCGAGATTACGGGAGGTGCACCTTGCATCGATCATCTCGATTACATGGCGATTTTTTGTCAGCATCTTTTACAAATTTTTGAGAATCATATTTGCTATTTTTATCCTTTGTTTAAGAGGCGATTATGAATCTATCAGGTTTCAATGAAAAATTGCGTCGGAATTCTTTCCAGAATCGCAAATTTGCCGGGCAATGAACCAGAATTTTGTTTTTGAACTAAATAGTTGAAGACAAACAGGTTAAAAGATAATTCGTTTCGAGATAAATTTTTTGGCACGTGTCTGGCTCCATAAGCGTTTGCTATGAAGAAAATTATTATATCAATAATCGCAGTTACGATATTTGTTTCCCTGACTGGAGCAGTTCAAGCCGGTCAGGTGACAGGTCGAGTACCTGACGCTGGCACGACATCATCCTTGATGGGCATTGCGCTGGCCGGTCTGGCAATTGTCAGACGGTTCATCCGCTAAACTTCAAGGTTTGGAAAGAATCAAACGTGCAGAAGACTTTGTCTTTTGCACGCTTTTTTGTTTTGGAATTTTCCTGTTTTTGACGGCCGGACATCCTTTGAAAATTTGGCCCGCATTTTTAGATGTGGATTGAAAGTGAACAGGAAAGAAATTAAAATGTCACAATGAAATTCCCAGTGCTCGCGCCGCTTGCGCTGTTCTTCACGTTGCACAGCAATTTTCTTTTCGCCAAAGATGAAACTTTTCCCGTCGCAATCCAGGTTCATGCCGGCAAGCCGGTCGGCGAATTGAAACCGGTCTGGCGTTGCTTCGGCGCGGATGAACCGAATTACGCCTGCCTGCCGGACGGGAAAAAATTGCTCACCGAACTGGGCGCGCTGGCGACCAACGAAGTTTATTTCCGCACGCATAATTTACTGACCAGCGGCGATGGCACGCCGGCGTTGAAGTGGGGTTCGACCGGCGCTTACACCGAGAACGCGCAGGGGAATCCGGTTTACAATTGGACGATTCTGGACCAGATTTTTGACACCTATCGCGAACGCGGGGTCAGGCCGTATGTGGAAATCGGGTTCATGCCGGAGGCGTTGTCCATCCACCCGCAACCGTATCAACATCATTGGGGATCAAAAACGAACAATAATCTTTTCACCGGCTGGGCTTATCCGCCGAAGGATTACGCCAGATGGTCGGAACTGGTTTTCCAGTGGGCGAAGCATGACGTGGCGCGTTACGGGCGTGCCGAGGTCGCCAACTGGTATTGGGAAACGTGGAACGAGGCGAACATCGGTTATTGGCAGGGCACACCGGACGAATTTTTCCAGTTGCACGATGGCGCAGTGGACGCCGTGCGACGCGCCTTGCCCGAAGCAAAGGTCGGCGGACCGGATTCAGCGGGCGGCGGCACGAAATTTCTCCGGGAATTTCTGGAGCATTGCCTTCACGGAACCAATTTCGTTACCGGCAAAATCGGCACGCCGCTTGATTTTGTCTCCTTTCACGCAAAAGGTTCGCCAAGCTTCACGGATGGTCATGTGCGGATGGGCATTGCGAACCAATTACGCGACATAAATTCCGGTCTTGGCATCATCGCGTCGTTTCCCGAATTGAAAAACACGCCGATTGTCATTGGCGAATCCGACCCGGACACCTGCGCCGCCTGCCAGAACGAGCGATACGGCTACCGCAACCACCCGATTTACGCCAGCTATACGGCCGAGTGCATCGCGCGCGAATTTGAACTGGCCGGACGCCATGGCGTGAACCTCGAAGGCGCGCTGACGTGGGCGTTTGAATTTGAAGACCAGCCGCCGTTCGCCGGTTTCCGCTCACTGGCGAGCGACGGCATTGATTTGCCCGTGCTCAACGTCTTCCGAATGTTCAGCCAGATGGGCGGCCAACAACTCGCGGTGGAAAGCGACGCTGCCATGCCGTTGGATGCTGTTCTCAAAAACGGTGTCCGGACCCGGCCCGATGTTTCGGCGCTCGCCAGTCTTGAATCGAACCGGCTGTGCGTTTTGGTCTGGCACTATCACGACGATGACGCGCCCGGTCCCGCGGCGGAAGTGAAACTCGCCTTGGACGGACTGCCTGCAAAAATCACGAAGGCCCAAGTCCG
>JBEKJN010000100.1:0-8921 GCA_050011235.1 Verrucomicrobiota bacterium
TTCCGCGACTTCGAGCCGCTCGTGCTTGACTTCCATGCGGCCGGATTCGAGGCGGACGAGATCGAGCAAATCGTTGATGAGCTTGAGCAGCCTCATGCCATTGGCGTGCATCGTGTCGAGCAGGTTGCGCGTGTCCTCGTCGAACGCGCGGTTGAAGCGCTGCATCAGCGATTCCAGCGGCGCAAGCAGCAACGTGAGCGGCGTGCGCAATTCGTGGCTGATGTTGGCGAAAAAGCGGCTCTTGATCTGGTCGAGTTCGAGGAGCTTGCGATTGCTTTCTTCGAGCGCCGCGCGGTTTTTGTTCAACTCGTAACGTAAGGCAAATTCGCGGAACCGTGATAGGCTGTGGAAATAACTGCCGGTGACGACTATGATTCCGGTCAGCGCCAAAAAATAGAGGTTGTTGGCGAATTCGCCAACGGTGGTTGCCGGAATGGGGCCATGGGCAAGAGAAGCCGCAACGTAAAGGACAATTACCAACGAAGCTGCGGTAAGGCTTTCCCAGAATGTCCAATGCAACACGAATGCCAGAACCAGGAGCACAAGGTTCAAGCCTGCGTAATAAGGAGAAGCCGCACCGGTCGTTGCGTAGATCATCCAGGCAATAAACGAGGCGGGAATCATGAAGAGCGTCACGCCGAGGGTTCGATAACGCAGTCGGCCGAAAGGAGTCAGGAGAATGCCGAAGAAAATGGCTATCAGCGCTGAACACGCGAGGCGAAGTTGAATGAACAAACCAAGTTTGTCCGGGTAGACGTATTTATCCAGGATAATGCCTGCGGGCATCAACACCATGCCGATCACGCAGGCAACCTTGAAGTTGTTGACCGTCGCCTCGCGATCGTATTCTGCGAACGCCTGTCGAACTTCCCGGCTGTCGAGGACGGTGTTAGGCATGGCTCGGCTTTCTCACTTCGATAAACACATTGACCCCGGTGGCATCTTCCACCACATGGATCGCGTCGGCGGGCACGCGTTCCGGAATGAGCGATGCTCCCTTTTTGGCATCCCGATAAATCAAATGCCAATCAAGAACAAACTCCAGCATGTGGCGGAACGGTTTGTAATCATCCACATTCGTGACGACCAGCAGTCCACTGGGTGCCAGCCGGTCGTAAAAAATGCTCATCAACTGCCTGCACGTGTGGTCGGATAGATAATCAAACAGTCCCGTGCAATAAATAAAATCATACTCATGTTTCCGGTCGTCGCCCTTCACAACCGGTTTTTGCCCCTCCTTGAGCATTTGGTGGACAGATTTTTTCTGGAACTGGAGGGAGGTTTTGCGTCCAAACTGCCTTTTGAGGTCATCAATCGCCTTGTTGGCGTGCTCGATGGTTTCCCGGTTAAAATCCGTGAGTGTCAACTCGGCCTGGTCGCTTAACGGGGAATCGCGGAGAAAGCGTTGCACCTCGATCGCCGGACCACAGGCGAAGTCGAAGACGCGCGCCCTGCGCCGGTCTGTTCCCGTTACGCGCAAGGTTTCACTTTGTAAACGATCCGTTAGATACGCAAGCCGATTGCGATGCGCCTTGGATGGCCACTGGCTGAGAAACCATAAATTAACCATTTTGGCGAAGAGGGAGGCCCCTTCATACGGATCGCGTACGATCATGTTTACCGTTTCATAATCGCCGGCATAACCGAGCGGCTTATGATACGCGCGATACGCAAATGGCGAGCAAAGCATCAGCGGATGCAATTGTCTTTTGGAAAAACTCCGGTGAACTGGCCTTAAATCTTCATCAATTTGTCCGGAAAGCGCTTCCAGCCGCTCGTGCATGGCATCGAAGGCAGGAACGATGGATTGCCCCAGTTGTCGGGCAATATGCTGCTCCATTTCCAAACGATCACGTGCCGGCGAGGAACGAATGCCCAGTTCGATTTGCTCCAACCAGATTTGCAGATCGGCCAGAAAGGTCTGCATGTCGGCAATGACAACCTTGAATTCCGGGAGCACCTTGTAAAGCTTTTGCCATTCTTCGAGGAAGATTTTGAACTCCTCCGTGAGACGGCTGTCGCATTGTGACAACAAGCCGAGGTCAACGTTCGTCCAGTGCACTTCATCCAACGTCGCTTCACAGACGACGTTCAGACCCGCATTCACCACATTGCGGACGACCGACCGTCCGGAATAAACCGTCCGGTCCTGCAGAACGATTTTGAATTCACTCAGTACTTCGGAAAACCGCGGCGTCACGCTCGGATTATACAATTCGAACACGACCGTGTGCCGCGTCACGCGCGTAGGAATGCCACGCAACTCCAGTCCGTCGGCGGTCTGGAACGTTACCAGACTTTCCTTGACGCCGGAGGGACCCGAAGCGGCTTCGCCCTGCGCGATTTTTTCGAGCTGGCGAAGTTGCTGTTCGTTCTCTCCGTTCCCGTTGTTGTTGGCGGCCTGATTCATTCTAGAGGCAATGAATAGACCATTTTTTACGCCAAAACAAAGCAGATTCTCCGCGGTTGTAACTGGCACTGCCATTGCTTTGTCCGGCCTGCCGCCGCTCGCGGGTAAAATGTCCGGCGCGGCTGATTGGATCGAAGCCGGCAAAACGGATGCCTGTCTTGTTACGAGACAGGCATCGTATCGAAATAAATGATGATTCTTTTTGAAACATGCAGGAAAATGCAGCGGTTGAATTGGGTGTCGGGAACGGGGGATGAACGTCCGGCGCGTTCGCGGTTGCCGGCCCCAAACGGCACAATCAACCGTTGCGAACTTTTTTGGATATGTCTAGCATCGCCCGGTCAACGACGATAGGGCTCTTTGGGTTATGATGAGAACAATCGGCTTCGCCCTCCATGCTGCGGTTCTGCCTGCCTTCACCGGTTGCGCCGCTTCGCCGAAGGCCAGAACCCCGGCCGGTGGCGAATCGCATTCCGTTTCTTTTGACGCGAACAAAATACACTACGTCACCGTGGGTAGCGGAAAGCACACGATTGTTTTTGTCCATTGCTGGGCGGGCAATCTCGGTTTCTGGCGCGAACAGGTCCCCGCGCTCGCGGACAAGGCGCGGTTGGTGCTCATTGACCTCCCCGGCCACGGCCAAAGTGACAAGCTGCCCGCGGCTTGCACCATGGATTATTTCGCCGGCGCGGTTCTCGCGGTGATGCGCGACGCCCGGGTGGACAAAGCCACGCTCGTCGGCCACAGCATGGGCGGGCCCGTCATTTTCTGCGTTTACAAACAGGCGCCGGAGAAAGTCGCCGCGCTGGTGGTGGTGGACGGATTCCTGCGCCGGCCCCGGGTGGCGTCCGAAGAGGCCGAAAGATTCATCGCGCAGTTTCGCGCGCCGGAATATCGCGAGTACACCCGGCGGTTTTTCGGCGCGATGTTTCCTGTTCCCGGCACCGAAGCCTTGCGCGACCGGGTCTTGTCCGAACTGCTCGCCACGCCGCAAAGCGTGATGCTCGGCGCGATGGAGGGAATGTTCGGCCCGGACCAGCCGGATTGGGACCTGCCAAAGGCGGACGTGCCCATGCTGGTCATCAACGCCAAAGGCTCGATGTGGGACGCCGACTGCGAAAATCACGTCCACTCGCTCTCGCCGCAAACCGATTGCCGCGTCATGGCAGGCGTGGGCCACTGGCTCATGCTTGAGCGACCGGTGGAATTCAATGCCCTGCTCACGGACATGCTGCGGAAGTTTGATCTGATTGCCGGGTAGGACAACGCGCCGTATCTTCCGGGCGAAGCGCAATCTCCTGCGCCGCCGGGCGAATCAAAAATGCATTCCCACCGTTACCAGCACGGCGTGGCTGATGTAATCATAATTCCCATTGGCGGTTTGTCCGGCTATCTGTCCTCCGATTGTCGAGGGGGTGCTGCCGGTGACCGTGTGCGTCGGGCCATAGCCGAATTGATAGGCGATGTCGAAGTCGAAACGCTTGCCTTTGTGCCCGGCTCCGACGCTGAAAAAATACCGGTCCAGGTCCGCCGCCAGCGGGGTGTAATAAGCATTCGGCACCGAGTTCTCGTTGAAAACGAAGCCCGCGCTCGCGTGCCAGCCGTCGTCAAAATACCGTGTCACGCCAAACTCGTACATCCAGCTCGCCTGCCAATTGAGTATCAGCGTAGGAGTGTTCGGTACAAAATTTTCCGGTGCTTGTCGGATGGTTATCGTTCCGAAGCTGCTCCAATCCGTGTAATCAGCATCAAACTCCAGGTTCCATTTTGGCGTGGGCCGGTATGAAAAGCCAATAACCGCGGTCAAGGGAAACGTAAAGTCCGCTTGCGCGGTTCGGTACGTGAGCGGCAGTTGGGGAAGAATCTCGGCATCGGTTTGGCCGGCGAGAATAATAGTCGTCGAACTGCGGAAGGTTGCACCGATTGAAATTTGCTCAATCGGTTGCCAGAGCAGGCCCAGATTGTAACCCACGCCCCAACCGTCACCCTTGAAGCGGAAAAAGTTGGCAAAACGCTGGCTGGCAAGCATGCCTTGCTCCAAATCCATGTTCCCATAGTCCACCATCACGCCGACCCCGATGGACAGATTGTGCGCCAGTTTCAGCGCGACCACGGGATTGATTCTGAGGTACGTGAGCGAGCCGCTCAGGGCGACGGCGCGGAAACCGGTGTCTTGCGGCCAACTCATGCTCCCGCCATAAGGCGCATAAACACCCAATCCAAAGCTTAACGGCCAATCCTTTGGAGTGTAGGTGTAGAAGAACTGGGGGACCGCCGCGAGGTTGTCCGAACTGTGATAAGTGTTGCCGCTGTTTGGGGGACTGTAGCTTGGGTCAAGATAGATTCCATAAATGCCGGAACGAAGATTGTTGCCCTCAAGCTGGGTGATGCCCGCTGGGTTGTAGTAAATGGCGGACGGATTGTCCGCCGTGGCGACAAAGGCTTCGCCGCGCGCGGTCGCGAAGGCATCCTGATCCGCCAGCCGAAAGCCGTTCGCCAAAAGCGTCATAGGCAGACCGCCCAAAACTGCTGCTACCAAGAGCTTCACTGTGTTGCGTCGGTTCATAATCGGCGATTCACGGGTTCGACCAACTGAACGAACACCGCAGGTGCGCATGGGTGTGCGCTTGGGCCAGCAGGTTACCTGCCGCTTTGCTTTGCGCCAGCAAATATCCATTTATTCCCCGAGAAAGAACTCTGCAAGTCCCGCCGTATTCGTCTCTGTGCGCTGGATGCCATCTTTACTTTGGTCCGGCTGGAAGTAAACTTGGAAGATTGTGAATAGCCTCATCCGATTCACTTTGGGCGTCTTGCTGTTCGGACTTGCCGTTCGTCCGGCACAAGCCGCATTCACTTCGATTTACATTTTTGGCGACGGTGTTTCCGCCACGACTAACAATACATCCAGCCTGACAAATTATTACGGCCAACGCTTTTCCAACGGCCGGGTTTGGGTCGAGGTGCTGGCGCAGCGGCAGGGACTGGGCGCTAATTCCATCACCAACGTCAACTGGTCCTACTCCAGCAATAATTGGTCATACGTCGACGATTACAGCAGCAACTTGGTGAAGAATGTCGGCAACTTCAATGCATCATCAAATGCGACTAACGCGCTGTTTGTGGTATGGGTCAACGACGCTGATTTTGTCTATGACGTGATTAACTACACCACGAATATCACCCAATGGACCAACGCCATGAATCTGTCGCTGACCAACCATTTTGCGGCCATCACAAACCTGTATGCCAAAGGCGCCCGCACCTTGATCATGCCCAATGCCGTGGATATAGGCGAGGTTCCGGACTATGCGACTTCTGGTTCTAATAGACTGGCTTTCATTCGCCAACGGATTATTGATTTCAACACCGCTTTTACCACCACATTAATGAATCGGCTCAGAACAAATTATCCCGGCATTACGATTTATGTCCCGGACTTTTTCTCCCTGCTCGACAACATGCTGACGAACGCCGCCGCCTATGGTTTGACCAACGCAGGGATTGATGCGCTGGATTCTTCATTGACGAACCAGTCCATGACTGGCCCGGGCGCAAACTACATCTGGTGGGACGGTCAGGACCCGACCGCGATGGCCCAAGCGGTGATGGCCGATGTCGTTCAGCAACTCATCTCACCGGCGCAAATCACCAACTTCACATTGCTCAATGGCAGCAATCAGTTGGATGTGGCCAGCCTTCCAATTGGACTGAATGGTTACGTGGATGGCAGCACGAATCTTGTGCTCGCGAATTGGGTGACCCAGGCAAACTTCAACAGCACCAACGCGGCGCAAACCATCTTTGTCCCGGCCTCCGGTTCACTGCAGTTGTTTTACCGGTTGCGTTTTCCTTACGCGTGGTCCTGGCCATAGCCGGAATGATGCAGTTTAAATAGGAAAAGTGGGCACGCCCAGTATGTAGGATAGGCGTCGCGCCTGTCTCCATCTGCAAAAACTTCCCTCGCGGTTTGACGCCATTCTTGCGCCTGAAAAATCTTACCACCCAGGTAGAGCAATCCAAAGTTTGGGACAGGCTGGAAGCCTGTCCTACGGTGTCGTTCCGGTTCAGCGTCGTTGGGCCGCCGCACTGACTGTTTACGCCATTTTCCCCAGCGTTTCGTAACCCCACCGCAGCATTCGCTCGGTGGTTTCCCAGCCGATGCACGAGTCGGTGAGCGACACGCCATAGCGCAGGTCGGCCGGGTTTTTCGGAATCGGCTGATTGCCTTCGTCGAGGTTGCTCTCGACCATCAGGCCGATGAGCGAGCGCGTGCCGGCAATGCGTTGCTGAATCACACTCCGCCACACGTCTTCCTGCCTGGCGTGTTGTTTGCCCGAATTCGCATGGCTGCAATCCACCATCAGCACCGGCGGTAAATTTTCCGATTTCAATTTCTCCTCCGCCGCGCGAATGCTTTCGGCGTCGTAATTCGCCTGTGCCCGTCCGCCGCGCAGCACAACGTGCGTGTTGGAATTGCCCGTCGTGCGCACGATGCTCGTGACGCCGTCCTGGTCAATGCCCAGAAAACTGTGTGGATGCCGCGCCGCGCCCATCGCGTCAATTGCCGATTGCAGGCTGCCGTCCGTGTTGTTCTTCAAACCGACCGGCATCGAAAGGCCGCTGGCCATTTCGCGATGCGTTTGCGATTCCGTCGTGCGCGCGCCAATCGCCGCCCACGTGATCAAGTCCGAGATGTATTGCGGCACGATGGGGTCCAGAAATTCCGTTGCCGCCGGCAGCCCCATGCCGGTGATTTCCAGCAACAACCGCCGCGCAATTTTCAAACCCGTTTCGATGTCCTGCGAACCGTCGAGGTGCGGATCGTTGATCAAGCCCTTCCAACCGATGGTCGTGCGCGGTTTTTCAAAATAGACGCGCATGACGATTTCCAGGCGGTCGGCGAATTTTTCGCGCAGCGCATTGAGCCGGGCCGCATAATCCAGCGCGCCTTTTTCGTCGTGAATCGAGCAGGGACCGATGACGACCAGCAGGCGCGGGTCTTCCTGCCGCAAAATGCGAACGACCCGTTCGCGGCTGCGCGCGACGGTGGCGTTGGCCGCATCGGTCGCCGGCGACTGCGCCTTCAACTCGCGTGGCGTCAGCAGCCGGACGATTTCTTTGACGTGTAAATCCTGCGTCCGATACATGCGGACCAGTATAGTGCGTTTTGGCTCTGGGAAAAGTGCTAACTCGGAGTTCGACTCGTGTCTGGGTTTACAAATCGCGGGCGGGAAAGCAAAGCGGGCGTTGAGCAACATACAAAAACGACTTGTATCCAACGCCCACTTCAAACGACGCAATCAGTTTAATCTGCTTTCACGAAATGACACGTGACGTTTTGGCATCAAATGCGTGACGGGTTTTGGCTTTACGTTTAGAACCGGAAGCTGTTCCTTGTCGCCCAAGTATGGCCTCGGACGCAACCAATGGTGGTTTTCACGACGATGCGAAAACTGTGACCATTCGCGTTTTCGGCAGCCACGATGCCGCAGAACTTGCCGCAGCCAATCTCCAAGCGCACGGCATCCAATGTTGGATAAATTCTGATGATGCCGGTGGAATGTTGCCGAATCTAACAACTCCCGGCGGCGTACGTTTGCTGGTTCGCGCTGCGGATGCTGGCGCTGCCATTGCTTTGCTGGATACGCAAGCTTCACCCGCGGAAATAAATCAAATCGAAACCGAAGCCGTTGCTTCTTCTTCAGAAACCGTTCCACGGAAAAAATTGGCACTCGTCCAAATTTTCATCGGCATTGTCGTTGGTATAATTCTTTGTTTGCTTTACCAGTGGAATAGCGAACGCGGAACGAAAACACATTACCATTACACCGAAGACGGGAAAGCCGACAAAGCATGGATATATCGTGACGGTTACCTCGTCGAATTTCGAGAAGACCGAAACCTCGATGGAGATTGGGATCATCGAGCTTACTATGAGCACGGACAAATAGTTCGTTCGGAATACGATAATAACTTCGATGGGAAACCAGATGAATGGTGGACGTATTCTGACGGCGGGACGGATATTCTTCAAAAGGACACAGATTTCAACGGCATTCCAGATGTGTTTTGCACATACAAGTACCAGATAATTCAACAGCTAGACATCAAACCCAACGGTTCAAAATTCGTTACAGAGCGTGAAATTTTTAAGAACGGCGTGCTGACGGAAATTTTGCGAGGCGGTGACAGCAACGGCAATTTCAAAGAAGACGTGCGATACGATCCATTTTTCAATCCGATTAGCACAAACATTCCTGCTGCGTTTCAACTCTCATCTCCTTCTTCCAAATAAATTTTAAACAATTTCCACCGGGCATTTCGGCAGCGCGTCGAGAAAGGACCGGCCGTATTGCTTCGTTAGCACACGATTATCCAGCACCACGATGATGCCAGTGTCGGTCTTCGTTCGGATCAGCCGGCCGACGCCCTGGCGGAATTTCAGGATTGCTTCGGGCAGGGAAAATTCGCTGAAGGAATTTCCGCCGCGCGCTTCAATCGCCTCGATGCG
>JBEKJN010000101.1:0-8906 GCA_050011235.1 Verrucomicrobiota bacterium
ATCCTCAAAGACGCGCTGACATTTTTGAAAAACGCCGTGATCGAGGAACGTGTGGTGAAACACGGCGACCGACCGGAAGCCGACCGCTTTTTCAATGTGCCCTATGCGGCGCTGGAGGAAGCAGTGGTAAATGCGGTTTATCACCGCAGCTACGAAATTCGGGAGCCGATTGAAGTCCGTGTTCTGCCGGATGAAATCACCGTGGCCAGTTATCCGGGTCTGGACCGCTCAGTCAGTATCAAGGAACTGCAAACCGGGCGCTTTGCAACGCGGCGGTATCGCAACCGGCGCATTGGCGAATTTTTGAAAGAACTCAGTCTCACCGAAGGTCGAGGCACTGGTATTCCAAAAATGTTGAAGGCACTACGATTAAATGGTTCTCCGAAGCCCGTGTTCGAGTCCGATGATGACCGGACTTTTTTTCTGGTGCGTTTGCCACTCCATCCTGAGTTCATCAAAGAGGCGAGGGAACGGAAACGTCTAGCGACCGGCCAAGTCACCGGCCAAGTCACCGGCCAAGTCACCGGCCAAGTCGCAGTGCAGATTCTCCAGTTCTGTGAGCAACCGCGTAAGGCCGGCGAAATCCAGTCGCTCATCGGGGTCAAACACCGCCAGACATTCCGCGAAAATTACCTCAACGCGCTTATCGGCAAGGGCTGGCTTGGACGAACGATCCCAGACAAACCACAAAGCCGCTTGCAGCGTTATCAGACCACGGATGAAGGGAAGAAGTGGTCACAAAGCGTGACCAACCGAACCCCAACCGCATAAATCTGGAGTCGGCAAACGGACACCAAAACGGACACCAAACGGATTAAAAACGATACAGTCGGATAAAACCGATTTTGCTTGAATACCCAATGAAATCAGGCATATTAGAGGTGCAACGGCGGGGAAATCTGGCCGATTCCGACCCTCGCCTCCAAACCGCGCTTATTGCACATTCAAAAATCGCTGATTTTTCGGTATTTTTCTCGATATGCAATAGTCGAGAACCGACCCTTGCCTACCTGTGCCAGCCATAGTCAATTATTTTTCCATTTGCTGCCAACCGCAACCAAGCGCTTTAATCAGATTAACCGAAGCCGTCAGACGCGCACCTTGCAATTGAACGGCGCTTCGCTCCTGATTTAATGCCTCGGTTTGCGCCGTCGCCACGTCGAGATAAGTCACGAGTCCGGCTTTGTAGCGGTTGTTCGCGATTTCCAACGTGTGGCGCGCGGCAATAACCGCTTCGTTTTCTGAATTCCATTCCTCGGCCAGCAAATGTTGCGCGGCGAGTTCATCTTCAACTTCGCCAA
This sequence comes from Verrucomicrobiota bacterium, assembly GCA_050011235.1. Taxonomy (GTDB): domain Bacteria; phylum Verrucomicrobiota; class Verrucomicrobiia; order Limisphaerales; family UBA11358; genus UBA11358. The sequence continues at coordinate 1,302 of JBEKJN010000101.1, forward strand.
AAGCGTTCAACACGGTCTGGCGATAATCGGCGACAATTTCATTGTAAGCGGCGCGCGCGGCGGCAAATTGCGCGCGATTCAAACCGCCGGTGAACAATGGCAATTCAATGGAAGGCCCAACCGACCAAAAACGGCTCGGCCAATCGAACCAGGTACTTGAATCCACAGATTGAAAACCGGCGAGGCCGTTGATGCGAACCGTCGGAAAAAATGCGGCTTTGGCAACACCGACGTCCGCGTTGGCGGCGGCCATGCGACGTTCGGCGGCGGCGATGTCGGGACGATGTTCCAATAATTTACCCGGCAAACTCGGCGGAATATTTGGAACGGCCGCAATGGTTGACGAATTCGTGGCGATGAAAAAATCAATCGGCGATTGGCCGCAAATCAAGGCGAGCGCGTGCAGCGTTTGCGCGCGGCGCAATTGGATGTCCGGCAATTCTGCTTCGGCAGTATGCAGTTGGGTTGCCGCCTGCGCGACATCCAAATCGGAAACGATGCCGCCGCGCCGCCGGTTTTGCGTGAGTTCCAATGAACGGCGATCGGCTTCAATCGTGTTGGCGATCAACGTGTATTCGTCGTCCAAAGTTTGCAGCGAGAAATAATCATCCGCAACTTCGGCGGCGGCGTCTAATTTCGCGGATTCCAAATCGTCCGCGCTGGCAATGAAACGCGCGTGCGCGGCCTGCGACTGGCGGCGCACGCGTCCCCACAAATCCATTTCCCAGCCAAGATAAATCGGCGCGGTGAACGTGTCGTAAGTGTGCGACACGCCTCCTTGCAGCGGCTCATTCACGCTGGTGCGTTGGCGCGTGATGTCCCCGTTCGGCGTGCCGCCGGCGGTGAGTTGCGGGAAAAATTCCGAACGCGCGGCAGCAGCCAAAGCGCGGGATTGTTCAAATCGCGCAGCCGCAGCAACGAGATTTTGATTATTTGTCAATGCGAGTGTTTCCAGACGATTCAATTCTGAATCGTTGAACAGTTGCCACCATTTGCCGCGCGATAAATTTGCGGACGGCTCGGCGATTTTCCAAATGGTCTGATTCGCCGGATTTCCATCGCTGAATGTTTTTGGCAACGGCTGATTTTGCAGCGCGGTCGGACGATGATAATTTGGGCCGACGGCACAGCCGGTCAAACCGATGGCCAACGCAATGACGTTGATGAAAACAACAGATTTCATTTGGCCACTGAATTGGTTTCCGTCGGTTGCGCCACTTGCACCGTCATGCCGTCGGCAATGGAATCGGGCGGATTGTCAATGACCCGGTCATCGGCTTTGAGGCCGTCCAGCACTTCCACGGTGTCGCCAAAATCACGGCCGAGTTTGATGGAACGCAAATTTACTTTGTTATCAGCGCCGATCAAGGCGACTTGCATTCCTTGCGAACGGAAAATCAGCGCGTTGCCTGAAAGCGTCAACACGTTTGCGGCGGCGGCTTCGTTGAAACGCACTTGCGCGTAGCTGCCGGCGAGAATTTCGCCGCGCGGATTGGGCACTTGTAATTCGACTTGCAACGTGCGTGAGGTTGGGTCAACCGCGCCGGCGGTGCGCGTGACTTTGGCTTCAAAAATCCGGCTGGGCAATTCCAGAAATGTCAGTTCGGCTTTCTGGCCGGGCATAATGGCGTGAACGAACGGCTGCGGCGCGCGGACGTAAACGCGCAGGGGATCCGTTTGCGCCATGCGAAATAATTCCGGCCCGCTGTCGGCGGCGATGAGCTGGCCGATGTCAGTATTGCGCGCAGTGACCGTGCCGTCGAATGGCGCGGTGACGCGGTCGAATTTTTTCAAATCTTCCAACCGCTGCACGTTTGCCCGCGCCGCTTCCACGTTCGCTTGTTTCAAAATATAATCGGCCTGTTTTTCGGCGGTTTCCTGTTCGCTCACGCTGGCGGTTTTGAGCAATTCCGTCCAGCGGTCAGCGGTGGTTTTGGCCAAATCCAGCGCGGCTTTGGCCTGATCCAATTCGGCCTTGGTCTGCGCGAGTTGTTGATCGAGTTCCGGCGTGTCAATTTCCGCGAGCACCTGGCCGTTGGTGACGTGATCGCCAATGTCCACAAACCAGTTTTTCAAATAACCGCTGGCGCGCGCGTGAATCGAGGCTTGAATGAACGCCTGAACTTCGGCGGGCAGCGGCGTGCCTAAATCCGGTTTGGACGGCGTCGGTGAAATGACGTTCACGGTCAAGACCGAATCCGTGCGCGTTTCCGCCCGCAATTTGTGGCGCGACAACCAGCGCGGCACGAGGCCGATGATAAGGCCGATGACGATGAGGACAACGACGATTTCCGCTATGCGCCGCAAACGAACCGGCGATGGCGCGGATGACGATGGAGGTGAATTTGAGTTCATGGCGTTAAGATGGATTGGTTGGCGGCGGCTTGTGATGCCGGTGCATGAAACTGAAAACGACGGGAACAAAAAACAGCGTGGCAATCGTGGCGAACACGAGTCCGCCGATGACGGCGCGACCGAGCGGCGCGTTTTGTTCGCCGCCTTCGCCGAGGCCGAGACTCATCGGTGCCATGCCGATAATCATGGCCAACGCGGTCATCAAAACCGGACGGATGCGGCTGGTTCCTGATTCCAGCGCCGCGGCAATCGGATCAAGTCCGCGGTGAAGATTTTCACGCGCGAACGACACGACGAGCACGGAATTGGCCGTCGCCACGCCCATGCTCATAATTGCGCCCATCAACGCGGGAACGCTCAACGTGGTTTGCGACAAAAATAATCCCCAAACAACGCCCGCCAGCGCGCCGGGCAGCGCGGTGATGATGATGAATGGATCAAGCCAGCTTTGGAAATTCACCACGAGCAGAAAATAAATCAGGATGATGGCCATGACCAAACCAAGTCCGAGACCAAAATAACTTGAACGCATGGTTTCGGCCTGGCCGCGCACGACGATGTCGCTGCCGCGCGGCAAATCCTTTTTTATATTTTGGACGAGCGGTTGAATGTCGTTCAAAACGCCGCCGAGGTCGCGTTGATCCACGCTGCCGTAAATGTCAATGACTGGCATCACGTTGTAATGCGAAACCACCGGTGGCACTTCGACCCGTTTGAAGCTGGCTACGTTGGCGAGAATTTGCGCGCTGGCTGCGCCCGGCAAACTGGCGCTGACGGGCAGGGCATTGAGTTGTTGCACTGAATCTATCGCATATTGCGGCGCGCGAACATTGATGAGGTATTGCACGCCGACGTTGGGATTGAGCCAATAAACCGGCTGCACCTGACTGCTGCCGCTCAATCCGAGCAAAACGGAATTGGCCACGTTTTGTTCGGTCAATCCAAATTCGGCAGCTTTTGAACGGTCAACGGAAATGCTGAATTGCGGCAGGTTGTCCGGCTGCTGCACGCGCCCGTCCACCGCGCCCGGAATTTTTTTGATCTGATCCGCCAGCCGCACGGCGAGTTCGCGGTTTTTGACCTGGTCGCGGCCAACGATTTGCACGTCGAACGGCGCGGGCAGGCTGAAGTTGAGCGTCTGGCTCACAATGTCCGCCGGCAAAAAATAAATCATGATGCCCGGAAATTCACGGTTCAAACGCGCGCGCAGCCGCCGCACGTAATCCACCGTGGGCGCGTGGCCGCGTTTGAGCGAAACCAAAATGTCTGCGTCGCCGGTGCCGATGATGCCGCTGGTGTTGTAGCTCAAATTGATTGAGGAATTAGGAATGCCGATGTTGTCGAGAATGCCGCCAAGGTCACCCGATGGAATTTCACTGCGGATGACGCCGTTGACCTGGCCGGCGAGACGCTCAGTTTCCTCGATGCGTGTGCCGGTGGGCGCGCGCAGGTGCAATAAAAATTGCCCGGTGTCCACGCTGGGGAAAAAGTTTTGGCCGAGCGTTTCCAGGAGCAGCCACGAGCCGACACAAAACGCGAGAAAGAAAATGACAAAGGGTTTGCGGTGTTCAAAACAGCTCGCGAGCAGGGCGCGATAGCCGTTGCGGAAACGATCAAAGCCTTTTTCAAAAAAGCGTTGGAAACGAATGAACGGCAAAATCCAGAATGGAACGTTGGATTCGTCAATGTGTTCACCGTGCAATTTGACATCGCGGTAAAGCCACATCACCAGCACCGGCACGAGCGTTCGCGAAAGGAGGTAACTGGCAAGAATCGCAAACACCACGGCTTCCGCCAGCGGCACAAACAAATAACGCGCGACGCCCGTCAGAAAAAACATCGGCACAAACACGATGCAAATGCAGAGGTCGGAGACCAGCGCGGGCAGCACAATTTCCCGCGAGCCTTTGAGAACGGCGTCTTCCAATGGCCCGCCGGCGGCCATGTGACGGTGTGTGTTTTCGATGGTGACGGTCGCATCGTCCACCAGAATTCCCACCGCCAGCGCCAGACCGCCCAGTGTCATCAAATTGATGGTTTCACCCAGCGCGCTCAAAGCCGCGATGGAACAAAGCACGGCCAGCGGAATGGACAACGCGATGATGAACGTGCTGCGCCATGAGCCGAGAAACAGCAAAATCATCAGGGCCGTGAGCGACGCGGCGATGACGCCTTCCTTCAAAACGCCGTTGATGGCCGCGCGCACAAAGAGGGATTGATCGGCAAATTCCTTCACCTGCAAGTCCGGCGGCGCGGATGCCATCGCGCGCGGCAAAGCGGCCCTGACACCGCTCACCACGTCGAGTGTCGAGGCGTTGCCGGCTTTCATGATCGTCAACAATGTGCCGCGCACGCCGTCCTGACGGACGGCATTTTGTTGCGGCGTGTAGCCGTCGTGGACTTGCGCGACGTCGCTCAAATAAATGGTCGCGCCGTTGACAATTTTAATCGGCAAACGATTCAGGTCGTCAATCAACCGGGCGTTGGAATCCACCGCAACGTCAAATTCGGTCGGGCCAATTTTGGCCGTGCCGCTGGGCAGAACGAGGTTTTGAGCGTTGAGGGCGTTGACGACATCTTCAGCCTGAATGTTTTTGGCCTTGAGCGCGGGCAGACTCAAATCCACGGCGACGACGCGTTGCTTGCCGCCGTAAGGCCACGGAATCATCGCACCGGGCACGTTCGCAAGGCCGACGCGCACTTGATTGGCCGTCGCGTCGAACAATTCCTGTTCCGACATTTTCGGACTGCTGAAACTGTATTGTAAAATCGGCACCGTCGAGGCGTTGTATTGAATGATCAACGGCGGCGTCATGCCCGGCGGCATTTGTTTCAAAACGGTTTGGGCGACCGCCGTAATTTGCGCCACGGCGGAATCCACGGAAGCTTTCGGCTGAAGAAAAACTTTGATGATGCCGATGCCGTTGTAAGAAGTGGATTCGATGTGCTCGATGTTGTTGACGGTCACGGTCAACGCGCGCTCGTGAGTGTAGGTGATGCGCTGCTCCATTTCCTTGGCGTCGAGACCGGTGTATTGCCAGATGATGCTGACGACCGGAATATTGATGGCCGGAAAAATATCTGTGGGCGTGCGCAGCAAAATGAAAGGAGTCAATATGACAAGCAGCAACGCGGCCACGACAAAGGTGTAAGGCCGGCGCAGAGCTAGAAGGACAATCCACATAGGAGCGTCTTGAATCTTTGATTAAATTGTTAATCCCATTTGGCGAACTGTGACCGGGTTCACTTTTCTATGCCAGTCGATGAGTTGGTCCTGGGACATGGTTGAGGTTATGTTTTCGTTCATTCTTTGTCCATCCCCTGCGTAGGGAGGGCGTAGGCCACGTTACAGCAAAACCAGAAATCAACTTCAAATTAGGACACTACCGTCTTTCGCGGCTGGTTGCCAACGCAGTTTGTCCATGGTAGGGTTATACCCCATAGATTCCGCAAAGTATTCCAGCTTATTGTCGCGTTATGACCTGTGAACCATCAGTCCCGACAACCACTGAAACAATTCAAACCCCAGGTGATCGCCGTTTGCATCGCTCCTTATGTTGGGGGGCAGTCCTGGCTGGCACGATTGCCGCAATCGGAATTTATTTGCTCCTGACCGCTCTGGGGGTTGGTTCCGGTCTGGCGACTTTCAGGCCCATGACGGACACCAATCCGGTCGCAAATTTTAGTGTGGGAGCGGCCATTGTATGGAGCCTGTTTGCCATCATCGCCTTATCTTTCGGTGGATTGGTTGCGGGACGTTTCTCCGGTTGTCCGCAAAGTGGCTTTATGCATGGCGTTCTCGTTTGGAGTCTCACTTTGATCATCACGCTGCTTTTGCTTTCTATGGGTACTGGCCTGGCGTTGGGCAGGGCAATGAAAATTCATGGTGAAGGCTTGGGAACCAGCAGTAAGGCGGTCACCTTCGGCGTGAGTGATTTGGCAAAAGAAGGAGCTAAACGTAGCGGTGATCAACTTTGCAGCTTCATTGAGGAAGCCGTTCAATCCGTCCCCACCAATGCTGCGCCCAAGGCCAGCACACGCGCACAACGCGAAGTTGGGTTTGCCGTGACCAAATTATTTGCGCCCGGCAATGCCGTCGCCTTCCAAGCCAATCGCACGGCGGCGATAAACGCCCTCATGGTTTACGTGGAAATGAGCGCAGCGGACGCCACGAAAACCATTGATGATTGGACCACGTCCTACAAAAATCTCCAAGCAGAATTGGACAACATTAAAGCGGTGGCCGAACAAAAAGCCAGAGCAACCGCCGACCAAGCAGCACACCATCTTTCGTGTGCAGCCATGTGGTCTTTTTTCGCACTGCTTATCGGTTTGCTGGGCGCTTCACTGGGCGGCAGGTGCGGAGCCAAATGTGCCTTACGAAATGCCAATTTGCAGCGTGCGCCTGTGACGCCTGTTTAATTCCAAGTTGACGCCATGAAGATTCAAACACATTCGGAAAAATTTGCATCGGCTGATAAGAATGATTGTGACGTGACTTCGCTTTTTCGAGCCGGTTAAAGTGTCAGTCTGGGGCCGAAGTTGACCTGCCTGCGGTTTTCGAGCCACTCGAGATAGAGTAAATTTCAGTTCGGCTGATCCGATGGTTCATTTTGACCCCACGCATTGGAGGTATTCTAACGGCGGTAGACCGCCCAGTGCACTGTGGGGTCGACTTTGGTTACAGTCCCACCACCACTTCTCCAACTTTTCTCGCGCATCCGCAAGGGAAAAGAACAACTCCGGGTTCAAACATTCATCGCGCAGCTTTCCGTTGAAGCTTTCGATGAACCCGTTCTCCACCGGCCACCCCGGCCGGATGAAGTCCAATTTCACCACGTTTTGATACGCCCATGCGTCCAACGCCCGGCTGCAAAACTCACTCCCATTTGTCCACCGTGATACTCTCCGGCTTGCCCCGCAAATAGGCCAGCCTTTCCAGACATTCCACGACCCGTTTCCCGGTCAAGGAACGGTCCACTTCCAGCAGCGGACATTCCCGGCTGAACTGATCCACAATCGTCAGCACCCGAAACGCCCGGCCATCGGTCAGCCGGCCATGGTAACAAAAGGCATGTCGCGTCGAGTGGCATGCCTTGCGTTACAAACCTCTTTCAGTCACTCTTGGTGGCCTCGGGAAGTCCTTCGAGGTAATCTCGGAACAAGGAGCGCAACGAGAGGGGTGGCGTATCGCTGGCTTGCGAGTCAAGGTTGGAGTGTTTGCCTCCCAGATAGAGCTGACGTAGTTTC
>JBEKJN010000102.1:0-8880 GCA_050011235.1 Verrucomicrobiota bacterium
TGCACAAGAATGGCAGTCCATTGGTGGCGTTGTTCGACCGTGTCGAACTGGGCAAAAGTCCCTTCAAAAAAACTGTGAACAAACTTCAAAAAAATGTTGACGGATTACCTCAGAGGTGAGCTCAGCCACAGCCGGTGGGAAGCTGAGCTATAAAAAGCAGTGAAACCAAACAACAAACCAAATGCGTTGCAAACCAGCAGGGACACCGGCTGTTGGCTGCAGCGCATTGTTAGGCCATATCGTAGAAAATCAGAGCTCCGGGGGAGTGGGACACCAACAATACATGCGCCAACGGGGCGACCGCTGACGCTGCCATTGTCGAGCCGCGCCCAATGTCTCATGAGGACAATGGACATGTGTGTGATAGCTCGTCGAAATACACGCACAGATGTCCTTTCCAATCTCCCCGGAGCAATCTGTAAAAAATCGGACATGTGGCCTAACAGGTATTCGGCCAAACCGCGGTTTGGCCTAAGTCGGGAAGCAAGGTTCTTGCTTTCCTTTTCATGTGGTTAAAAATAGCTGGCTTATGAAAAAAGGTCAAGCTATAGGTTTGGCCTAATTCATGAATGCGACTTTTGGCGGCAGCCAGGGGCAACCCAAAGAGCGGTTGAACCCCAACCCGAAATTGAAACTCCTGGATCAGTGCCGGGAAGTCATGCGGTTCAGGCAATTGTCCCATCGGACGGAGGAAACGTATCTTCAATGGATTAAACGCTTTATTTTGTTTCATCGGAAGTCGGCGGCGGTCACAGGTACGCCGCCCCAGAAGTGGATTTGGCGGCATCCCAAGGATATGGGAGAACCAGAGGTGCGGGCGTTCTTGACGGATTTGGCGGTCAAGCGCGCAGTCGTCGCCGCGACTCAGAATCAAGCGTTAAACGCGTTGTTGTTTCTTTACCGCGAAGTGTTGGGAGGAGAGATGGCATGGGTGGACGGGTTCGAGCGGGCAAAACGATCACAACGGGTACCGATGGTGCTGAGTCAGGCCGAGATGCGGGGACTGTTGGGGCGATTGAGCGGCACGCAGCGTTTAATCGGGCAGGTATTGTATGGTGGGGGTCTGCGGCTGATGGAGTGCCTGCGATTACGAGTCAAAGATGTGGATTTTGCGCGCAATCAATTCACGGTTCATGGCGGCAAAGGAGACAAAGATCGGGTGACGACGATGCCCGAACTGATGATAACCGAACTTCGGAAGCACTTGGAGATGGTCCGGCGAACTTGGCAGAAGGATGTGGCCGAAGATTATGGGCGGGTATGGTTGCCGGGGGCTTTGCGACGGAAGTATCCTAATGCGGAACGGGAATGGGGCTGGCAATGGGTGTTTCCATCGGCGGAATTGAGCATTGACCCGGAAACGAAGGTCAGGCGCCGGCATCACGTGACGGATGCGGCGGTGCAAAACGCGATTAAATTGGCGGCGAGACAGGCCGGGTTGGCCAAACCGGTGACGCCACACACGCTGCGGCATTCATTTGCCACGCATTTGCTGGAGAATGGCTATGACATTCGCACGGTGCAGGAGTTGCTCGGACATAAAGACGTCAGCACCACCCAAATCTACACCCATGTGATGCTAAAACCGGGCATCGGGGTGAGGAGTCCGCTGGATGCGGTTTAGGGTTTGGGGTCCTGGGCCTGGCGTCTTGACGAGGTGGAAGTTGGTAGATGGCAGATGGCAGATGGCAGATGGGGATGCTGGTTTGAGTTCGGCTCGCGAGGAGGGATTTTATTTTGTGCGGGCGAAGATTCGTCGAACTGCAAGTGCCGCCGCCAGAATCACACAGCTCCATCCAAACCAATCGCCGTGCCGGTTGTAAAAGGTCGGCGTGGGACGTTCGCCAATCGGAATTTCCACCGTCATCGCGCCGACGCCATAGACGCTGCCGGATTTGTCCCGGAGAATTTCCTGCACGCGGCCGCTGGCATCAATCGAACAGGTCACGCCGTTGTTGGCGCAGCGGACGAGGGGCAGGCCGTTTTCCACCGCGCGAAAAACGGCGCTGGCCATGTGCTGCCATTGCTCCGCGCTTTGCCTGAACCAGCCGTCGTTCGTCAGGTTCACCAAAAAGTCCGTGTCGTCGTTCGTCGCGTCACGCGCCAGTCCCGGGAAAACGTCTTCAAAACAAATGAGCGTTGAGGTTTTGATTGTTTGGCGGGGCGACGTTGCTGACGGGCCGCCGATGGCAATGACATTGGTTTCGCCGAACGGCTCGCGAGGACGCTCGCCCCACCGGGTTATTTCAAACGTCACCGGTTTGTCACCGGGCGTCCAGCCGCCGGTGATGGGCGTGAGGTATTTGACGAACGGCAGCCAATGCGCGAGCGGGACGTATTCGCCGAAAATCACGAGCTTGCGTTTGTGATAAACCTGCAGCCACCGGCCGTCCGGGCCGACGAGATAAGCGGCGTTGAAATAGTTCGTCGTGTCCGGGAGGTATTCCGCGTCCTCACCGTTGAGGATGATCCAGACGCGGTTCGACTGCGCGAACCGGCTGATGGTCCGGCAGGTGGCATCGTCGGTTTCCGGCACGGCGGATTCGGGCCAGAGGAGCAGGTCGGTCTGGTTGGTGAGCGCGGCCTGGGATTGAACGAGGAGTTCTTGAAATCGCCGGTCATCTTCGTCCGGGTTCCAAATCAGCGTCTGCGGAATGCTGGGCTGGACGAGTGTGACGCGCAGGACCGACGCCGGCGGATTTTCTCCGCTCAGGCGCGCAAAGCCGAAGATGAACAAAATCAGGATGGCGACAAGCGGCAAAATGATTTCCGCCTGCCAGATGAGCCGTGGGTTCGGCTGCCGAAGAATCAGGCGCATGGCGGAATACATCGCAAGGGAAAGCCAGACGACCAAAAATGAAACGCCATACACACCGGTCACCGACGCGATTTGAATGAGCGGGATCATTTTGAACTGGGAAACGCCGATGAGGTCCCACGGAAAGCCGCCAAACAATCGCACGCGGACCATTTCCAGCGCGACCCAGGCAGCGGCGCCACCCAACGACCAGACAGTTCGCTGGATCCAGGAACTTTGAGCTTTGAACTTTGAACTTTGAACTTCGGCCATCAGCCAGACCCAGACAGCGGGATAAAGCGCGAGGTACGCGCCCAACGCGAGCCAGGCCAGAATCGGGAGGCCGGTCACGGGCATCAGCAGCAGCCAGTAAAGCGACGAGAGGAAGTGCGCCAGGCCGGCAACGTAACCGATGCGAAAGGCATCACCACCGCGTTTGCCCTGCGCCGCGGCAATCATCATCGCGGGCGCAATCCAGGCGAACCCGGCAACGCCGATTTTGGGAAACGAAGCGGTCAGCAAAAGTCCGGCGCCAATGGCCGTGAGATAACCGCTGCGCCAGAACAGTTCGCGGAGAAAACTTTTCAACGTCCCGAAAGGTGAATAGTCCCCGATGAAAGTCGGGCCGAGCCTGGTGAGCTGGGCGGCCTGGTTAACAAGCGCGCGACCGGCATTGACCACGATGGCTTCGCGCGCGCCGCGCCAGACGGCAAGGTCGGGCGCGGCGTTGCCGGCGTAATCGAACCCGCGTTCGCCGAATTTTTCCGTGAGCACCTTGAGCTTGTTCGCGCCGCGCAAATTCGTTCGGCCGTCGCTGCCGAGGACTTCGTCGAAGAGGCCGACGTGGTTGGCGACGGGCATTGCCATTTCGCGGTCCGAAGCGGTGGCGAGAACCAGTTTGCGTCCGGCTTTTTTCTGTTCACGGAGAAACGCGAGGAACGGTTCGTTGAAGGGCAGCGTGGTGGGATCAATGGTGACGCGCGCGGCCAGTTTCCGTTTCAAAAACGCGCGGCCGCGCGTTGTCCACCAAAACAGGACGGGGAACAACAGGAACGGATTCCGGCGCAACAGCCGCGCGAGCGATTCCCAGAGCAAATCGGTTTTGATGAGCGTGCCATCCAAATCCACGACGAGCGGCGGCGGGTTTGGTTGTGGTGTGTTTGGAATTGGCGGCATTATCACTCGGAATCAAAAGGTGGGGCGAGACTACCGGCGAGGCGCGCGGCTTAAAAGTCAAATTTCCGGCTCCCGAGCGTGCCAAACACAGCCTGAAGCTGCTCCAACGGATATAGTCACGACATTATGGATGCAAGGATGGCATCCGCCCTCACCCCGGCCCTCAATTCATTCCCTCACCCGGTCTTCGACCACCCTCTCCCATCCGATGGGCGAGGGACAGGAGAATCGTTCGCCGTTCTTTTGAAAATTGATACGACTGGATTGGCCGGACGCTCGTCAGCAAAACCAGAAACAATCGAAAGCCATTTCCTCTCCTGGGGGAGAGGATAAAAGGTGAGGGCGTGCGTAAACGCTCATTCCACTGAAAACGTCGAGGAAACAGATTTCCGGCCTTTGAGTGCGCGTTCCAGCAAGACTTTTTCCCGCGGACCATGATTTAATTTCAGCGCTTCGGCGCGGGCGGCGCCGGTCATCTTCTGCCAGGACTTTTGCAGGGCGTTGATGGTTTTGTCCTCGGCGGTTTTGGCGGCCAGATCGGCGAATTGAAATTGGAGAAAGACGAGACAGAGCGCGTCTTCCAGCACACGGCCTTCGGGATCGTCGGGGAAATTTTTCTTGAGGTTCAAATCCTGCACGCGGCGAATAACGTCTTCGCCGTAACCAAGTTCGCGGAGGATTTCACCGGCCTTTTGGGCGTGAAATTTCTTGAGCGTCGCGCGCCATTGCAAATAGCCGGCGCGGGTCATTGGATGCGAATTTCGCGGAATTTCCCAGCGGCAGATGTGCTGGCAGCGCGCGGCCAGGCGAAGTTCTTCGCTGGCGTTTGGGCAAAGGCGCAAAACCCAATCCGTCAACCGCCGCGCATAAAGCAGTTCGCGCGGATGGGCAGTGCCGTCAACGGTCTCGCTGTTCGGGTCGCGCGCATTTTCCTCATCGAAGCGGCGGAGGGCGGCCTCGAATCTGGCGGACGGTTGAAAATTTTCAGTCACGCGCTGTGTTATTCCAAAAACGGCCGCAAAGGCAAGGCGGATTTGCCCGCAAATTCGCCACTGGGTTTTTCTTGTCGCGATTTGGCCCGACTGATAGTCATTGGGCGATGAGAATCATCCTTCCGGCCCTGGCAGCGGCCTTGTTTTTGCTGGCAAACACGGTTCCAGCGAATGAGGTTTCAACTATTCCCCACCTTGAAAGGCGCGGGGAGGCTACGCAACTGATGGTGGACGGCAAACCGTTTCTCATTCTCGGTGGTGAATTGCACAATTCCAGTTCCTCCAGTCTCGACTATATGAAACCCATCTGGCCGGAGCTGGCCGCGATGCACCTCAACACGGTGCTGACACCGGTTTCGTGGGAATTGATTGAACCGGAAGAAGGCAGGTTCGATTTCGCGCTGGTGGACGGCCTCATCCGCGACGCGCGGCGGAACCGTTTGCATCTGGTTTTTCTCTGGTTCGGCAGTTGGAAAAACAGCATGTCCTGTTACGCGTCGGCATGGGTCAAAACAAATCTTGAGCGATTTCCACGCGCTGAGAACAAAGACGGCAAACGTCTGGAAATTCTGGCGCCGTTCAGCGATGCAAACCGGGATGCCGACGCGCGCGCGTTTGCGGCGTTCATGCGGCACATCCGCAACGTGGACGGGCGGAACCATACGGTCATCATGGTCCAGGTGGAGAATGAGACAGGCATGATTCCCGACGCGCGCGACCACTCTGCCGTCGCAAATGAACTATTCGGCAAGCCGGTGCCGCGGGAGTTGTTGGATTACCTTCAGCAACACAAGGACGCACTGGTTCCGGAGTTCCGGCAGGTATGGGAGGGCGCGGGTTTTAAGACCTCCGGCTCGTGGGAGGAAGTTTTCGGTCCGGGATCGGGAACGGAAGAGATTTTTATGGCGTGGCATTTTGCGCGTTACGCCGGCCAGGTGGCGGCGGCGGGCAAAGCCGAATATCCGCTGCCGATGTATGTGAACGCGGCGTTGGTCCGCCCGAACTACAAGCCCGGGCAATATCCCAGCGGCGGGCCGCTCCCGCATTTGCTGGACATCTGGCGGGCGGGAGCGCCGCAGATTGATTTCCTGTCACCGGACATTTATTTCCCGAATTTCGCGGAGTGGTGCGAAAAATATCATCGTTCGGGAAACCCGCTGTTCATCCCGGAAGCAAAACCGGACGCCGCCAACCTTTTTTACGCCATCGGCCAATGCGATGCGATGGGCTTTTCGCCATTTGGCATTGAAGATGAATTTTCCAGTTCGCATCCGGACGATGCGGTGTCTTTTGACAAGAGCTACAAAATGCTTTCGGAGCTGTCGCCGTTGATTCTGGAAAACCAGGGCAAAGGCAGGATGGCCGGAGTCTGGCTGGACGAGAGTAACCGGACCCAGAGCGTGCGCTTGGGAAATTACACCTTGAACGTGGCCCACGATTTCACGTGGCCGTATTCGGGCGGCTTTCACCAGACGAATTCGTGGCCGCGTTTCGGCGGCATAATCATTTCAACCGGGCCGGACGAGTATGTGATTGCCGGCCGGGGCCTCATCGTGACGTTCACTCCCAATCCGCCGGGCGACCCGATGGCCGGCATCGCCAGCATTGATGAAGGGACTTTTGTGAATGGCCGTTGGACACCCGGACGGCGGTTGAACGGCGACGAGAGCCATCAAGGAAGGCATCTGCGTCTGACGCCTGACCAATTCGGCATCCAGCGGGTCAAACTTTACCGCTACCATTAAACTGCGCGGCGCGGAATATTTTAATGATGACAGCCGCAGCCATCGCCGCACGAGCCTTCGTCAAAGTCCGCCTCGGTCGGAACGCGCCCCAGTTCGAGCGTTTTGGAGACGTATTTCTGGATGGAATGCTGGATCTCATGAAGCTCCTCCCGCGCATCCAGAAAACCGCGCGCGACGGGATTTTGCATCAGCGTGTCGCGATGCTTTTCAAAATCAGAAATCTCTGCGGTCTCCAGCGGCTGGCTGCCATGCTGTTTGTCGTGGAGCGCCTGGCCTTTGCTCGCCACAATTTCGTATTGGCGCTGCGCGCCGGCGTCGGACAAAAAGGTGTCAATGCGTTTGCGAATGGAAATCATTTCCGGCTGGGTAATGATGGTTTGGCACAGTTCCCTAGTCTTATCTTCAATCTTTGTGGGCATAGAATTTAATTCGGGGCACAATAAACCACAAGTTCCGATGAAAAGCAATTGGATTGACATGGCTGGCCGGAATCACTAAATCCGCTGCCAATCTTTATGCAACCAATTCAACTCCACTGGATTGATTACACCATTCTGCTGGCTTACGTCGCCTTCGTTGTAGGCATCGGCCTGACGTTAAGGCGATACCTGAAAAGTTCGTCGGACTTCCTCACATCCGGACGATCCATTCCCGCATGGGTCACGGGACTGGCCTTCATGGCCGCCAACCTCGGCGCGCTCGAACTGGTTGGCATGGCCGCCAGCGGCGCGAAATACGGCATCGCCACCGCGCATTTCTACTGGGTCGGCGCGATTCCGGCGATGGTTTTCCTGGCGGTGTTCATGATGCCGTTTTATTACGGTTCCAAAGCCCGCTCGGTGCCCGAATATCTCAACATGCGGTTCGACTATCGGACCCGTTGCTTGAATTCGATTTCGTTCGCGATAATGACGCTCTTGACCTCCGGTATTTCCATGAATCTGCTCGCCAAATTGCTGAATCAGCTCCTGGGCTGGAATTACGACCTGAGCCTGTGGATCTGCTCCGCGATCGTGCTGGTCTACGTGCTCAAAGGCGGACTGACGTCCGCGATCTACACCGAGGTGCTGCAGTTCTTCATGATCGTTCTCGGCTTCTCGCCGGTTGTTTACCTGGGCTTCCGGGATGTCGGTGGATGGGATGCGTTAAAAGCCAAACTCGTCGAAGTGGCGGCGAGTCCGGCTGCGGCAGGAATGATCGATAAGGCAGGGAAAACGTTCCCGCCTGATTCTTGGACGAGTGCGTGGAAACCGCTGTTGGCCGGTCCCGCTTCCAATCCCATGGGAGTGGACTGGTTTGCGATGGTGTTCGGGCTCGGGTTCGTTCTCTCCTTCGGTTACTGGTGCACGAACTTTCTGGTCGTGCAACGCGCGATGGCGGCCCGCAACATGAGTGCTGCGCGACGGACGCCATTGATTGCCGCCGTGCCAAAGATGCTTTTCCCGGTGCTGGTCATCCTCCCGGGGATGATTGCCGCCGCGCTCGCGATTGGAGCCAAAGACGGCTACCGCTTGCCGCCCAAACCCCTGACGACGGCGATATACGCGAAAATGGTCCCCGCCGTCAAACAAGCCGCCACCAGTGGACTCCAGGGCGAGGCGGCGCTCCAGGCGGTACAGGATGCCATCGGCAAAGACGACTCCAAGACTTATAAACTCAATGAGGCCAAAATCGCCGCGCTGGTTGCGGACATTAAAGCTACTCCGCCCTCGGACGAGATTCTTAAGGCACGGCTCCAGGATGCCGTGTCCGAAACCGATTACGATGGTGTTATTCTGTCTTTGGTCAAGCGTTACTGCCCGACCGGATTGCTGGGGCTCGCGCTGACCGCCCTGCTCGCCTCTTTCATGTCCGGCATGGCGGGCAACGTCACGGCATTCAACACCATCTGGACTTACGACCTCTACCAGGCCTACGTCGCCCCAAACAAAAGCGACCAGCACTACTTCTGGATGGGCCAGTCGGCGACGGTCGTCGGCATTTTGTTGAGCATCGCCTGCGCCTATGTCGTCAGCTACTGGTCCAACGCAATGGACATTATTCAACTGGTGTTTGGGTTTGTGAATGCGCCGTTGTTTGCCACATTTCTGTTGGGCATGTTCTGGGCACGGGCAACCGGCACCGGGGCCTTCCTCGGCCTGCTGGGTGGCACGGCCACCTCTGCTCTGTT
>JBEKJN010000103.1:0-8865 GCA_050011235.1 Verrucomicrobiota bacterium
ACTTCACCGGCTCGCCTTAGAACGAGGGGCGTTTCAAACGTAAGAATTGGCTGCCACCGCCCACGAGTAGAAACAGATCCAAATTGTTGATGGCGCTTGCGCCCGCCAGGAATAAAAGTGTGAAGCCTTTTTTCATTACGTCTTTTGCACGGGGCCGCATGTACATTTAACCCGACCTTCAAAACACTACAACTTTCGTGCCCATGCTTCAAAAGGATTGGCCCCTTGACCGCCATGTGGAAATGTTCTTTGACATGCTGCCACGCGGTGATTATTAGCCGTTCATGCCCAAACGGTTTTTATTCCGACTCCCTGCCCTGGCATTGGCAATGGCCTGTTTCACTTCGACCGGTGCCGAAACTTTCCGTGTTGCCACTTACAACGTTGAAAATTATCTCGACCAGCCGACCGAATCGCGTCCGCACATAAAATCCAATGCGGCCAAAGTCAAGGTCTGTGAAAGCATCTGCGCGCTTAATCCAGACGTGCTCGCGCTCGAAGAAATGGGCGGCACCAATGCGCTGTTGGAATTGCGCAACTCGCTCAAGACCGGCGGACTGGATTATCCGTATTGGGAACACGTCAGCGGCATGGATACAAACATTCACGTCGCTGTTCTAAGCAAGCTGCCCATCATCGCCCGCCATCCGCATACGAACGATGTTTATCTGCTCGACGGGCGCCGCTTCCGCGTCAGCCGTGGTTTCGCCGAAGTGGAAATCCAAGTGAACACCAACTTCACCTTCACGCTCATTACCGCGCACCTGAAATCGCGCCGCCCCGTGCCTGAAGCCGATGAAGCCGAGCAACGCCTCGAAGAAGCCAAAATCTTGCGGGGTATCATTGATGCCCATCTCACGAACAACCCCAATGCAAACCTCATTGTGCTCGGTGATTTCAACGACGTGAAAGATTCCGATGCGGTCAAAACCGTCATCGGCCGCGGACGGTTCAAACTCACCGATACACGTCCCGCCGAACGCAACGGCGACAACCCGACCAACGAAGATTCGCGTTTTGACCCGCGCAACGTCACTTGGACCGAATATTACAGCAAGGAAGACACCTACAGCCGCGTGGATTACATCTTGCTCAGTCCCGCGATGGCGCACGACTGGTTGGTGAACGAAACTTACGCGCTGGCACTGCCGAATTGGGGTGTCGGCTCCGACCACCGGCCCATCGTGGCGGCATTCGAGACGGAGAATAATTAGTTGGGAGGGACGGCGTGCCGCCGTCCCCAAATAAAAATGGGCCGGCAAAATGCCAGCCCTCCCATCACAACTTCTCCGGGTGCGCCATCAAATCCGAGACGCGCTGGAGCAACCGGCCCGCCGCCCCACCATCAAGCACGCGATGGTCGAAACTCAACGTCATGTTCGCCTCCATGATTGGCACGAACTGGCCTTTGACACCGTCCCAATGCGGTTTGTGCCGCGCTGCGCCCATCCCCAGCACGAGTGCCTGTTCCGGCAGCGGAATCGGCGTCGCCCATTCCAAACCGAACGTGCCGAAATTCGTGACCGTGGCAATGGAACCGCCGGTGGCGTCCGGCGGCAATTTGCGGGCGCGCGCCAATTCAACCAGTTCGTTGTAGGGAGCAATCAAATCCTTCAGCAATAGTTTGTCCGCATCGCGAATCACCGGCACGAACACGCCGTCCTCGGCTTCGACAGCGAAGGCGATGTCAATCGAAGACGGATGCACGATTTTGCTGCCGACCAATCGCCCCGCCGGCGCGCTGTTTTCCGCCAGCGCCACCGCCAGCGCGCGCAACGCGCAGAGCGCCGGGCCGGGTTTCGGTCTCGCCACTTTGCGATAAGCGAACAGCGGGTCGAGGCACACCGGCAAACCGACGTGCGCGATGGGCCGCGTCCAACTGCGCCGCATCGCGTCGGCCACGGCCACGCGCATCGTCGAGGCCTGGCTCATCCTTTGCTTTTCGAGATGCGTGATGAATCTTTCAAAATCTTCGACGGTCACGCGGCCCGCTGCGCCGCTCCCGGCGATGCCGGCCAGGTCGGCGGAACTCAGGCCCAGTTCGTGCATCCGCGCCTTGAGCCGCGGCGAGAGATAACTCGCCCCCGCCGCGTTCGCCGGCACCGGCAAGCCGCGCACGGTCGGTTGCACGCGATTTTTTCCGCCGTTCGCGTCTGCCTTCGAAAGGCGGTCGGTCTCGGAGGTTTTTACCGGTGCCGGGCCGTCCAACCCCAATCGCGCGGCTTCTTCCTTCGTGGTTTCGATTTGGCCGAGCACGGCGCCGACCGCATAGCTTTCATTCAATTGCGCGGTGAGTTTTTCCACGCGGCCGCGACACGGCGAGGTGACCGCCATGGTGGCTTTGTTCGTCTCGACTTCGATCAAATCCTGGTCCGCCTCGACCGTGTCCCCGGGTTTGATCAGAAAATTGACAACTTTGGCCTCGGCGATGGACTCGCCCAGTTGTGGCATGATGATGGGAATTTGCGGCATAATTTTTTTAAAGCCTCAAAAGATTTCTCGCCGCCGCCGCAATGCTGCGCGTGGTCGGGCGGTGCGCCGTCCACAAATTCGGATGATAAGGCACTGGGGTGTCCTTGGCGTTGAGCCGCTGCGGCGGCGCGTCCAGCAAACCATAACCTTCGCTCGTGACGCGCGCGATGACTTCCGCCGTCACCCCGCCCCACGGCCACGCTTCGCCCACACACAGCAGCCGGCCCGTCCGCGCCACCGAGGCCATCACCGTGTCGGTATCGAGCGGTTTTACGGACCGCAAATCCACCACCTCGACTTCCCAGCCCTCGGGCGCAAGCTCCGCCGCCGCCGCCAATGCATCCTGAACCATCGCGCTGTAGGCCACGATGGTCATGTCGCGGCCTTCGCGCGCGATGCGGGCCTTGCCCACCGGCAGGGCCTCACTCGGCAGTTTTTCAGCCTTGAGATGGTAATAAAGAAATTTGTGCTCGCAAAAAATCACCGGGTCGTCAATCGCCACCGCTTCGAGCAACATGCTGTAGGCATCTTCGACCGTTGCCGGTGTCAGGACGACCAGGCCCGGATAATGCGCATAAACCGATTCCAGGCATTGGCTGTGGAATGGCCCGCTCCCGGGCGTGCCACCAATGGGCAGGCGCACGATGATGGGACACGGCACGTTTGTGCGCCAGAAAAGCGTCGCGGCCTGGTTGACGACCTGGTTGAAACCGGTGGTGGAAAAATCCGCGAACTGCATTTCAATGATCGGCCTCAGGCCCTCAATCGCTGCTCCGACGGCCAGGCCGATCATGGCGTCCTCACTGACGGGTGAATCAAGCACGCGGCCGGGAAATTCCTTCGCCAGATTTTTCGTGGCTTTGAACGCGCCGCCAAACGCGCCAACGTCCTGCCCGTAAATGAACACCCGCGGGTCGTCGCGCAACGCCTTGGCCTGCGCTTCACGGATGGCTTCCAAATACGTGATGCTCATTCGTTTGGTGATAAAACCGTTGAGTTGTTGGATCGTTGGGCCGGTTTAGCGATTTAACGATTTAACGAAATTCATTCATGTCCTTCGCTCAATTGCTTCGAGGAAATCGCCCGCCATTCCTCGGCAAACGGATCCGGCGCCGGTTCGCGTTGCACCCGGGCAACGGCTTCCTCGATTTCATGAAGGGCTTCATTTCGCCACGCGGCCAGTTGCGCGGCGTCGGCCCGCCCCTGCCGGAGCAATTGTTCCTCGGCGACTTTCAAACAGTCGCGGCCCGCCGCCGACCTTTTCAGTTTCGGGTCAATGTAACCGGCGTCGTCGTGTTCGCCGTGGCCGCAAAGCCGCAGAAGGGTGGCGATGACCAATTGCGGGCCGCGACCGGTGCGCGCCAGCCCGACGGCACTGCCGACCACGTTCAAACACGCGGACAAATCCGTGCAGTCAACGGTCTGGACTTCGACGCCGTAGCCGATGGCCTTGTCGGCAAGGTCGTGGCAGGCGAACTGGCGCTCGTTCGGCGTCGAGTAGGCATAATGATTGTTGGCCACGACCAGCACGAGCGGCAATTTTTCGATGGCGGCCTGATTGAGCGCCTCGTGAAACGAGCCGGTGGACGTGGCGCCGTCGCCGACGGAAGCCGCCCCAACGGTGCCGGTGACACCCTTCATACGGCGCGCGAACAAAACCCCGTTCACGACCGAAATCATCGCGCCGAGGTGGCTGATCATGACGAGATAACCTTCCCTCGGTCTGCCGCGATGCACGTTGCCGTCGCGACCGCGCATCGGGCCGAGCGCGGAACCGAGGTGCGTGCGCACGGTGTCAAGCACCGGTTCGCCAAACGCCAGCCGGCCCGCGGCGTCGCGGATGAGCGGCGCGAAAACATCACCCTTTTTCAGCGACAAACCAAGCGCGGCGCTCAGGGCTTCCTGCCCGCGTCCGAGAAAAACACCACCGTGGATTTTGCCGGCGCGGTAAAGCGCGGCCAGTTTGTCATCCAACAACCGCGCCAGCAGCATGAAGCGATAGGCGGCAAGCTGCCTCTCGTGAAAAGAGGCTGCAGGCTCCGCCGTGCCGGGTTCTAGCACCGTTTCCAGCATGGCTGCAGTTTATCGCCGACACGCCCGGCCAGCAATATTTCTTTGAAAACCGGACGCGGCGGCGGCAATATTCAGGTTGGCCAAGCATGAAAATTGCTGTATTTGTCTGGGTTCAGAGGCATACGAAGTACAGAACACAACCGGACAGTCATTTATGAATCAAGCGGCGTTTCAAGTTTTGCTGGTCAGCAATGATCCGCAGATGCCGGAAGTGTTGTCGAATCTTCTGGAGAAGGACGGCGTCGCGCTCTCATTCGCACAAAACGCGAATGACGCTTTCAGGCTGATTCACGAGCAAACCCGCGACCTAGTGATGGTGGATTTGGAATCATTGCGCCAGAACGGTTGTGATGTGTTGCGCTGGCTCAAGGATGAAACTTCGCTGCCCTTCGCGATCGTCATCGCGCTCACCGCCGGGAACGACACGGCCAGCCAGTTGCGCGCATTTGAACTGGGCGCAACCGGATGCCTGACCAAGCCTTTTGACGCCATCACCCACGCGCGCCTGCTGGCCCATCTGAACACGAAACGCCGGCACGATGAATTGGACAAGCACAGACTTAACTTGAACGAGGCGCGCCTCAACGCCGAGGCGGCGGCGCGCGCCAAGTCGGATTTTCTCGCGGCCATGAGCCATGAAATCCGGACCCCGATGAATGGTGTCGTTGCCATGGTCGGCTTGCTCATGGAAACGCCGCTGACCGCCGAGCAGCGCGGCTATCTCGAAACTATTCACACCAGCAGCGAGGCGCTCCTGACGATCATCAACGACATCCTCGACTTTTCCAAAATCGAGGCGGGCAAGATGGAATTGGACTCGCGGCCCTTCGATTTGCGCGCGTGCGTCGAGGATTCACTCGACCTTTTGGCCGTGCGCGCGTTTGAGAAAAATCTCGACCTGGTTTATCAGGCGGACGACAACATTCCCGCCACCATCGAGGGCGATTCGCTGCGCCTGCGCCAGGTGCTCACCAATCTGTTGAGCAACGCCGTCAAATTCACCGAACACGGCGACATCCTCGTCCAGATAAAATTGCTTTCGAGCAAAATGGATGAAAGCCAGAACCGCGCGCTCCTGCACCTGCACTTTTCCGTGCGCGACACGGGCATCGGCATCCAGCCCGACCGCCTGGCGCGATTGTTCAAACCGTTCATGCAGGCGGATGCTTCCACCGCGCAACGCTACGGCGGCACGGGCCTGGGACTGGCCATCAGCAAGCGGCTGGTCGAATTCATGGGCGGCAAAATGTGGGCTGAAAGCGCGCCGGGCGAAGGCTCGACATTCCATTTTACCGTGAATGTCCGGGCCAAACCAAACGCCGCGCCGTCTGCGCTCAATGCCCGCCAACCCAGGCTCGCCGACCTGCGGGTTTTGATTGTGGATGACAACGCGATCAGTTGCCATGCGCTCGCCGAACAAACCGCCAAGTGGGGAATGATTTCGCGCAGCGTTGAAAATTCGCACGAGGCGCTCGACTTGCTCCGCGGTGGCGAAACCTTTGATTTCGGCATTCTCGATCTGAAAATGCCCGGCATGGACGGCGTGGCCCTCGCTTCGGAAATTCACAAATTGCCCGTCGGCGCCATGATGCCGCTGGTGCTGCTCGCGCCCATGGGTCAGCACTCCGAAACGCCCAATGAGACGCATCTGGTGTTTGGACACACCGTCGCCAAACCCGTCAAGCTCGCGCAACTTTGCGATGTGCTCTTGCGCGCCCTGCTCAGTCCAAAAGCCGCCGCACGCCCGGCCGCCCCGCCCAAACCGGACCAACGGCTGGCCGAGCGGATGCCGATGCGCATCCTCTTGTGCGACGACAACGCCATCAATCAGAAGGTCGCCACGCGCATCCTGCAACAACTCGGCTATCAACCCGGCCTGGCAACCAACGGACGCGAAGCGCTCGACGCGCTTGACCGCCAGCCGTATGATTTCATTCTTATGGACGTGATGATGCCGGAAATGGACGGTTTGGAAGCCACCCGCGTTATTCGCGAACGGCAGAAGAGCGGCGCACCCAATTATTCCTCGCGCATCGTCATCGTTGCCTTGACCGCGCATGCCATGCAGGGCGACCGCGAAAAATGCCTCGCCGCCGGCATGGACGATTACCTCGCCAAACCCATCCGCCCCGCCGATGTGCGCCAGGTCCTTGAACGCTGGAATCCGCAAAATGGCACGACGCAATTGGTCAAACCCGCGCCCGCCGCCGAAGCCGCCGCGACGCCCGCCGCCGAACCGCCCGTGGACATGGACCGGCTCAACAGCCTGGTTGACGGCGACCCGGGCAGCCTGCGCGAACTCGTCGAGCTTTACCTCAAGCAAACCACACAGCAACTCGCACAACTCGAAGCCGCCGTCCGCGCCAATAAAGCCGATGAAGTCCGCCGCGTGGCGCACAGTTGCGCCGGCGCGAGTGCGACCCTCGGCATGACCCGGCTCGTGCCGTTGCTGCGCGATTTGGAAAAACAAGGCGCGTCCGGGACGCTCACCACCGCGGCGCAGCTTTGCGAAAACGCCGCGCGCGAATTTAAACTCATCCAAAATTTTCTGGCGGCGCTGCCGATGCTGGCTGCGACGCCGGCCGTTTCCCACTCATGAAAAAAATCCTCATCATTGAAGACGACCAGATTGTGGCGAACGTTTACCGTAACAAGCTCGCCGTGGAAGGTTATCAGACCGAGGTCGCGCTGGACGGCGAGACCGGCTTGAAGACCATGCGCACCTTTCAACCTGACCTCATGGTGCTCGACCTCATGCTGCCCAAGATGTCGGGCGTGGACGTCATCCGGGAAGTCCGCAGCGAGCCGGAATTTTCCAAACTGCCCATCATTGTTTTTTCCAACACCTACCTGACCAACATGGTTCAGCAGGCGTGGAAGGCCGGCGCCAACAAATGCCTTTCCAAGGCCAGTTGCTCGCCCAGGGAAGTGGTTGATGTGGTGCGCAACACCATTGGCCCCAGCGGCGCGATGTCGCAGGTGCGTCCCGTCACCGCCGAAGGAGCCGCCAAAACCAAGACCGACGTCGAGGCCGAGGCCGACGACGCCTTCCAGGCCAACCTGCGAAAATCGTTCGTGGAAAGCCTCCCCGCGACGCTCGCCACCCTGCGTGCCGGCCTGCAAAGCCTCATCAAAACCGACGACGAAGTGACCCGCCTCAAGTTCATTTACGAACTCTACCGCCGCATCCACGCGCTCAACGGCAACGCCGCCATTGCCGGGCTGCTCACCATCGCCCAAATGTCCGCCGCCCTCGAAGCCCTGCTCAAGGAACTTTACGAAAAACCGAAGAACGTCAGCCCCTCCACCCTCCGCACTGTCGCCGCCGCCGTGGATTTCCTCGGCTTCCTGTTTGAACGCGGCACGCAGCCCGAAAAACAGGAGATGCCGCCGGCCAATATCCTCGTCGTGGACGACGAAGCCATTTCCCGCCGCGCCGTCGTTTACGCCCTGGAAAAGGCCCAGCTCCAATCCGTAAACGTCGAGGACCCGAACGCCGCCTTCAAGCTCCTTTCCGAAAATCCGTTCGATCTCGTCTTTCTGGACGTGGACATGCCCGGCATGACCGGCTTTGAACTCTGCACCAAACTGCGCACCCTGCCCGCCCACAAGAAAACCCCGGTCGTATTTGTCACCGTCCTCAGCGACTTCGACAACCGCACCAGTTCCATGATGGCCGGCGGCAACGATTTCATCGCCAAGCCCTTTCTCTTCATCGAACTCACCGTCAAGGCCCTCATCCACGTCCTGCGCGGCAAACTACAGCCGGCGAAATAGCAGTTGAGGGTTTGTCCACCCTCCGCAGTGCTGCTACGGAGGACGGGAGAGTTGAAAGTTGAGGGGCCGTAGGACAGGCGTCTCGCCTGTCTCCAGCTTCAATTTTTAAGGTTCGATGCTTGGCGCTTGCCGTGGAACAGAATGAACCGCTTGATCCACTCCAAATAAGCCTGCTCGGTGCGCAACGCCAGCCGGTGAAACCGCATCCCCTCCCGGCACTGCTCCATGAATTTGAGCTTGGGATTGGGCACCAGCCTTTCCGCTGGCCGATGCAGCCTTTCGCCACCGGGTGGTTGAACCTTCATTAACCATTAAATGGCCTTGACAGTGCGTTTTTACAAGCCTAAACTGACCAAAATCAAACAAGAACTAGGCCGTGAAACTTCAACCGAAATACTGTTAGGCCGACTCCGCGCAATGAATGATAACGAGCAGCCAAATGAGTATCAGCCGCCTATTGGCATGGCTGTGATTGCGAGCTTTGTTTGTTTTGCATTCATGCTCTGTGTCGCGCGGTAGGCCGTAATGCTTCTCGACGTTTGG
>JBEKJN010000104.1:0-8856 GCA_050011235.1 Verrucomicrobiota bacterium
GGTTATCTGTTGAAAGCGATTTGGCCGATGCATCTTGCGGTGTTTTATCCGCTATCCAAACACATGGCCTGGTCCCTTACGGCAACTGCGGCGGCGTTTTTGATGCTCATCTCTGCCGCTGCCTGGCTGGAACGCGGGCGCAGTCCGTGGTTGCCGGTCGGCTGGCTTTGGTTTTTGGGGACGCTGGTGCCGGTCATTGGTCTGGTGCAGGTTGGCGATCAAGCCATGGCCGATCGTTATGGTTATTTCCCGCTCATTGGAATTTTTATCGCCGTTACCTTTACCATTGCGGAACGGACGAACGGGCTTCGATTTCTGAAAATCGTGTGCGCCATTACAGGCGTTTTGATTCTTTTCGCGTGTTTGGTTCTCACGGAAAATCAACTGCGTTATTGGCACGATAGTAAATCACTTTTCTCTCACGCCATTGCAGTCACAAAAAACAATGCGCTTGCCCACCTTAATCTGGGCGCAGCGCTGGAAGAACAAAATAAACCGGAGGAAGCGCTGATTGAATATCAGAAGGCATTGGAGCTTGATCCACACCGCCATGAAATATACAACAACATTGGCAAATTGCTGAATGACGGGGGTAAACCTGAAGCGGCGTTGAATTATTGTCGCACGGCGGTGCAATTGGATTCAAAATCATCATTCTCACATGACAACCTGGGCATTGTCCTGATGGAACTTGGTCATTTTGATGAAGCGATGAGCCAGTTTTCCGAAGCCGCACAATTGGATGCCAACTACGCGCCGCCCCGTTTTCAAATGGGCAGAATTTTGCTGAAGCAAGGACATGATGCCGAAGCCATGCCGCATTTCCACGAGGCTTTGCGAATCGAGCCGGATAATCTTCAAATGTTAATCTACATCGCCCGCGTGCTGGCGGCGGACGAAAATCCACAAATTTGCAACGGGGCGGAGGCCCTTGTTCTCGCCACCAAAGCCAACCAGCTGGCGGGCAAGGCGCAACCGGTGGCGCTTGACACGCTGGCCATGGCCTATGCGGAAACCGGGCGTTTTGACGAAGCCGTGCAAACCGGGCAGGAAGCCGTCAACCTTGCCAGGGCCACCGGCCAAAAGGACGACGCAGCCATCATGCAACAACGACTGGAGCTTTACCAAAGGCACCAGCCATGGCGGCAGTCTTTCCGGAAAAATTGAATTTTATTGCGGTTGAATGGGTCTTCTTTTACTGTGAACTGATTTGATTGTTCTTTCAGTTTACGAAACAGCCTTTAAAGACCATCGGTCGTCATGAGCGTCATTCTTAAAACTGAAAAACTGCGCGTCGAATTCACCAGCCGTGAATTCCGGCAGGCCACCAAGGTCGCGTTGAACGGCCTCGATCTGGAGGTGAACGCCGGTGAAATCTTCGGTTTTCTCGGCCCCAACGGGGCGGGCAAGACCACGACCATCAACGTGCTGCTGGGTTTTGTGACACCGAAGAGCGGCGCGGCGTATCTTTTCGGCATCGACGTGCGCCAGCCCATCGCGCGCCAGCGCATTGGGTATCTGCCGGAGATGACGTATTACTACAAATTTCTCACCGTCGAGGAGTTGCTGCGCTTTTACGCGAAAATTTTCGGATTGCCGCGCATCGAGGCGGACCGGCGCATTGACCGGCTGCTCAAGCTGGTTGAACTGGAGTCCGTGCGCCGGCGCCCCATCAAGACCTATTCCAAAGGCATGCAGCAGCGTGTTGGCCTCGCCCAAGCCCTTATCAATGATCCCGACCTCCTGATTTTGGACGAGCCCACCACTGGTCTCGACCCGCTGGGCCGGATGAAAGTGCGTGAAGTCATTAATCGCCTGAAGAACGAGGGCAAGACTGTTTTCTTTTCGTCGCACGAACTCGGCGAGGTGGAAACCATTTGCGACCGCGTGGCCATCATCAGCGAAGGTGAACTTAAGGCGCTCGGCCGTGTCAGCGACCTCGTCGCCCAACACCGGCAAACCAATTTGGAAAAGGCCTTCCTGGACATCATCGGGTACCAGCCGCAGACCATGCCATGAAAAATATTTTCGCCGTTGCGGGTATCGTCATCAAGGAGTTGTATCGCCGGAAGGATTTTTATGTCCTGTTCATTCTGACCGCTCTCATCTGTCTGGTCATGGCCTCCGTCAACATTTTCAACGATGACAAAATCATCCGCTACCTCAAGGAAATCTGCCTCTTGCTGATCTGGATTTCTTCGCTGGTCATCGCCATCGTCACCGCCGCGCGGCAAATTCCCACCGAGCGGGAAAACCGGACGCTGCTGCCGCTGTTGGCCAAGCCGTTGACGCGGTCGCAACTGATTCTGGGGAAATTTTTCGGCTGCTGGTTCGCCTGTGGTCTGGCACTGATTTGCTTCTATCTTTTCTTCGGCGCTCTGGCGGCAAGCCGGGAACACCACTGGCCGTTGCTGAATTATTTTCAAGCCGCCGCTCTGCATTGGTTCATGCTGGGTATGGTGGTGGCGCTTGCATTGCTTGGCTCGCTGGTGTTTGCGGCGCCGTCATCCAATGCAACCATTGTTTTCGTTGCGGTCGCGGGCATTTTGCTTGTGGGCAGGCACCTCAACCAGGTGGCATTGTCCTTGCCCGAGCCCAGCCAATCCATCGTGTATTCGGTCTATTACGCGATCCCGCATCTCGAATTATTCGACGTGCGGGACCTCATCGTTCATGACTGGCCGCTGATTCCCTGGAACTTTTTCGGCTTGGCGATTCTCTACGCGCTGGCTTACACGGCATTTTTTCTCCTCGCCGCCTGCCTTGTTTTCCGGCGCAAAACCGTCAACTGATTTTTGCGCATGCGCCCGTCCAGACCACTTTGTTTAATGCTGATCGCCCTGCTGGTTTTGTGTTTCGGCTTGGCCGCGTATTTGGAGCCGTGGTTTCAGGCATGGCAGGGCAGTCGCGCACAATCGGGCGATCCCCTGAATGTTTTGCTGGGCAGCAGCCGAGGGATGTTCGCCGGCTATTTTTACCGCAAGGCCGACGTGTATTATCACAGCGGCTATTATCCGAGCATCTTCGACAACCGCCAAGCCTTCGAAACACCGCACATGGCCGAGGACACTGGCGCGGTCAACAGCAACAACAAGGGCGACGAGGAAGGTTTCCGCAGTCTGTCGCACGATTGGATTGACGCCTTCGGCCGCCACTTTTTCCCGGACCGGCATACGCATCTGGACCAAGGGGGCCCGACGGGCGACTTGAGCACCGGAGCGGACGTGCGCGAGATTCTCCCCTGGCTGAAACTTTCCGCCGATCTCGATCCGAACGACGTTCAGACTTATACCGTCACTGCTTTCTGGTTACGCACGCGGATGCACAAGGTCGCCGAAGCGGATGTTTTCCTGCACGAGGGTTTGCGAAACAATCCGGACAGCTACGATATCCTCTTTGAGTTGGGGCGGCTCTATTACGAAGATTACCACGACACCAATCGCGCCCGAAACGTCTGGGAACTCGCTGTCCGCAAATGGCTCGCGCTCCCGCCGCAGACGCAAAAAGAAAACAAACTCATTTTTGAGCAAATCACCACCCACCTCGGCCAACTCGAAAAAGACACTGGAAGCCTGGCACACGCCATTGACTGGTTCCAGGCTGCACAAAAAGTTTCCCTCACGCCCGCTGCCCTGCAACAGCAGATTGACGACCTCAAAAAGAAAATGGCCGAGCAACCGCCTGCCCCCACCGATTCGATTCACTGATCCGCGTAATTGCGCTTTGTTTTTCTCCTGAGGCTTTGTTTTAATGGCCGTGTGAAAGCCCGGCAGGCCAGAATTTCGCGGAACACCAAAGAAACCCGTGTCGCCGTCAACCTCAACCTCGACGGCAAGGGCAAATCGCAAATCAAAACCGGCATCCCCTTCTTCGACCACATGCTCACGCTCCTTGCCAAACACGCGGTCGTGGATTTGAAACTCCGCTGCGCCGGCGATTTGGAAGTGGACGCGCACCACACCGTTGAGGATTGCGGCATCGCGCTCGGCCAGGCGTTCGCGCGCGCCCTCGGCGACAAATGCGGCATCCGCCGTTACGGCTTCGGTTTTTACCCGAAAAATCCGTCCACCCTGACACGCGCGTCGAGGCTTTCCGGCGAGGCCTACGTGCCGATGGATGAATGTCTCGCGCGCTGCGTCGTGGATTTCGGCGGACGGCCACATCTCGTCTGGCGCGGATTGAATCAATTCGCCCAAAAGCGCGTCGCCAAATCAGAAAAAGTCCAGGACATGTCGAGCACGTTTCGCTTCGGCCTCGCGCGCGAATTTTTCCAGGGCTTTGCCAATGAAGCCCGCTGCAACCTGCACCTCGAATTGCTTTACGGCGACGAGCCACATCACATCGTCGAGGCGCTGTTCAAGGCGTTCGCCCGCGCCGTGGATGCCGCCTGCCAGCGCGACCCGCGCATCGCCGGTCAACTGCCGAGCACCAAGGGCAGATTATGAGGAGTCGGGGTGGTCGTCTTGGCTGATGCGCGGAATTGATGCTTTTTGAAAATCCTGATTCTCAAACCCAGTTCGCTCGGCGACGTGGTGCAGGCGCTGCCCGTGCTCCGCCTCCTCAAACACCATTTGCCCGCGAGCGAAATATTTTGGTGGATTGATTCAAAACTCGCGCCGCTCCTCGAAGGCGATCCCGATTTGACCGGCGTTGTGCGTTTTGAACGCCGACGCTGGACGTCTCCGCTTCACTGGCCGGAAGCGCTTTGCAGCATCCGCTGGCTGCGCGCGCAAAATTTCGACTGGGTCATTGACCTCCAATGTCTCGCGCGCAGCGGCGCGTTCGCCTGGCTCGCCAACGGAAAATTTCTCATCGGCCTCGACGAACCGCGAGAAGGAGCGCGTGGATTTTATGACGTCGCCGTCCGACGCGCCTCGTTTCACACGCACGCGGTGGACTGGTATCTCGCCGTTCTGCCGCGGCTCGGCGTGCCGGTCCACACAAATTTTCAATGGCTGCCTGAAAGGCCCGAAATCGCTGTGACCGTCAAATCGAAATGGCAGACCGATGGCGCACGCTGGATTGCCCTTCAACCCGGCGCGCGCTGGCCCAACAAACGCTGGCCAGTCGAATACTTTGCCAAGCTTGTCCAGCTCCTGGCTGAAAAATTTCCCGACACGCGCTTCGCCATTCTCGGCGATGGGAAGGACAAGTCGCTCGGTGAAATCATTTCACATGCTGCGCCGGAACGCTGTCTGAATTTGTGCGGACAAACTTCCTTGCCGGAAATGGTCGAGTGGCTGCGGCTCTGTAATTTGATGGTGACCAATGACACCGGCCCGATGCACGTCGCCGCCGCGCTCGGCAAACCACTCGTGGCGCTCTTCGGCCCGACCGAACCGCGCCGCACCGGCCCTTACGGCCATTTGGGAAATGTGTTGCGACTTGACCTCCCCTGCTCTCCCTGCCTGAAATCGCATTGCCACTACGAAAAGCCGAACGAGTGTTTGAACGCCCTTTCACCCGCAACGATTTTCGAGTTCACGCGCAAAAAATTTCAAGGTTGAGCAGGCTTGCGTTGTGAGCGCGGGCGGCGTTACGTTCGCGCCCGTGAGTACTTCCGGGCAAACCGCGCCAGAATCAACTTCGACTCACCATGAACCGCCGCACCGCCCGGTTTTTGTCACCACGCATTGGTCCGTGGTGCTGACGGCGGCGCGCAGCGACACCACCCGCGCCCGCGCCGCGCTCGAAAATCTCTGCCAGACTTACTGGCCTCCGCTTTATGCCTACGTGCGGCGTCGCGGTTATTCGCCCGAAGACGCCCAAGACCTCACGCAGACATTCTTCGCGCGGTTGCTGGAACGCAACGCCGTCGCCGGCGTGGATCCCGCGAAAGGCCGGTTCCGTTCGTTTCTGCTGGCGTCGCTGAAACATTTTCTCGCCAACGAATGGGACAAAGCCAAAGCGCAAAAGCGCGGCGGTGGGCAGGTGATGATTCCCCTAGACATCAAGAGCGCTGAAAACTCCGGCGGGTTTGAGCCGGCCGACAACCTTACCGCCGAGAACATTTTCGAGCGACGCTGGGCGCTCACGCTGCTGGAACAGGTGCTGCGCCGGCTGCGCGCAGAATATGTCCGCGCCGGCAGAGAAAATTTATTCGAGCAATTGAAACCGACGCTCACCGAAACCAGCCGAACCGTTGCTTACGCGGAAATCGCCATCCGACTCGGCACGACCGAAGGTGCGGTGAAGGTGGCGGTGCATCGCTTGCGACAGCGCTACCGCGAAGTGCTCCGCGCGGAAATCGCGGACACCGTCGCCAACCCGGGCGAGGTGGAGGACGAAATCCGGAATCTGTTTGCGGCGTTGGCTGGCTAGGCCGGCACACCGTGCCGGGTGGCTGTTCCAAAATGATTCCGTCCCGGCGGGACGATGGAATCCATCGTCCTTTCAGGACGGATGAATTTGCTAGGCGCGTTGCCAGCCACTTCGTAGCTGGCTAATTTCCTGCCGCCGCTGCGCGACTCCGGCAAAAATCAAGGCGACAAGTTTTTCAAAACGCGCTAGGCTCAAGACAAGAATGAAAGGTCGCAATGAAGAAGCAATTTTTGAACGAAAATCACAACCGACAAGACAAAACGAAAAAGCCTGACTATCAAGACCATCTTCGAGAAGAGGGAGATAATTTTGACAGAGGAGGTGCATCCGAGAAAAGATTGTTAAGCTTCTTGCAAAGAATCTAGCATCTGGAAACGCATGCTACGAAAAGTTCAGTATGGATCGATTATCTGGGACTACACTGAACCTTTAAGTGGTAAGCTGCCTAAAAAATTGGGGGTTGGTGACTCAATTGACCTTTTATTCAAGTATGGTCCCGAATTTAAATTGAATCCGGGAACAACACAAATTGGGTTGAGAGATAGTTTTGATCGAGTTCATTGGGCTTCACGTCGTGATGTGAAAAGATTTAAGGAAGCGCATCGAAAAAGTTTCCCGGAGAAAACAGAGCCACAAAAATGAATTCTCACGACCGCTTCGAGTTTGAGCGTGTTCTGTGGAATCGCGGTGCGACGCGCGTGGCGGGCGTGGATGAAGCCGGGCGCGGCCCGCTCGCCGGACCGGTCGTGGCGGCGGCAGCCATTTTACCGGCAAGATGGGCGGAATCCGGCCTGCCGCACGAACTCGAAGGCTTGAACGATTCCAAGCAACTCACCAAAACGCAGCGCGAAAAATTCTTCAACTTCCTCATCGCATGCGGCCAAGTCGAGTTTGCCATCGCGCAAATTGACGCCGCCCAAATTGACTCCGTGAACATTTTACGGGCGACTCACCGCGCGATGAATGACGCGCTGGCGAAATTGAATCCTGCGCCACAGCACGCGCTCGTGGATGGTCGTCCCGTAAAGACATTGCGCGTCCCGCAAACGGCGATTGTGAAGGGTGATGCACGGAGTTATTCCATCGCTGCCGCGAGCGTGCTGGCCAAGGTCACGCGCGACCGGCTCATGCTCGAATTCGACCGGCAATGGCCGGTTTACGGATTCGCCGGGCACAAGGGCTACGGCACCACGCAGCATCTCGCCGCGCTGGCCGCGCATGGGCCGTGCCCGATTCACCGGCGCAGCTTCGCGCCATTAAAACCGGTGCAGAGCAGTCTGCTTTGACGCGTATGCGCCTTGCCGAAAAGATCAAATCACTGTTCGGTACCGACCAGCCGGAGCATCTGCGGCGGGGCAAACTGGGCGAGCGGGCGGCAAAAAGTTATTTGCGTCGCCAGGGATTGAAATTTCTCACGGCCAATTTCCGTTCGGCGCGCGGCGAGATTGACCTGGTCTTTCGCGACAATGATTGCCTGGCGTTCGTCGAGGTCAAAACGCGTTCATCCGAGGATTGGACGCGCCCGGCGGCGGCGGTCAACGCGCGCAAGCGGCGGTTGCTTTCGCAAACGGCGCTGGACTATTTGCGCCGGTTGAAAAATCCGGCGGTGAAAATCCGGTTCGACATCGTCGAGGTATTGCTGGCGGATGGCGACGTGCGCGAAGTGCGGCATTTGCCGAACACATTCGCCATGGCAAAGCCGTATCGCTATGGATGAATCGGCGTTCCGGTCCAGTGTAAAAAGGGAACCTTGCCTACGTGACATTGGCAGGCGAGCATTGTCCAACCGGCAGTGAAGACACTCGCGAACAATCCACCAAACCGGCGAATCCCGCCTTGCTGGCCGTGAACCGAATTTTTGAAATCGTGGGCGGCGTTTTGGGATTCGCCTTCATTTTGATGTTCACAGGCTGGCTTTTCATTCGCTCCCTCAAACGCAGTGAAGACCCCCAAAAAATTGTCTTCAAGTGGCTGTTTAGCATTGCGTTGGTGGTTGGTGAAGCTCTTTTCGTCCGTCACATTGTCAAATATTTGGTTGTAGGCGGTTATTTAGCCAATTTTCCGCAGGCGTTATTGATGACCCTTTCGATTGCCGCCGGTGGCGTCATTTTGGGCATAATCTGGACGCCGCAAATCAGTGCGTTTCTTTTCAGGCCGTTGACCGACCTGTTCGATGGCGGCAATGTGCCCCCGGAACCCAAACCGTATTATTCCATTGCCATCGCCAAACGGAAACAGGGCAAATTGCTTGAGGCGGTCGTGGAAATTCGCCGGCAACTGGCCCGTTTTCCGAACGATTTTGAAGGCGTGATGTTGCTGGCTGGAATCCAAGCGGAAGAGTTGAAGGATTTGGCATCGGCGGAGATCACGTTGAACCTTTTTTGCGATTCGCCCGGCGCCCCGCCCAAGCAGGTGGCCGCCGCGATGAACCATCTCGCCGACTGGCAGCTCAAGCTGGCGCAGGACGCGGATTCGGCACGCGCCGCGCTGGAAAGAATTATCACGCGGTTTCCTGAAACCGAATTGTCGCTGCAA
>JBEKJN010000105.1:0-8837 GCA_050011235.1 Verrucomicrobiota bacterium
CGCTCGAACGCCGCTTCCAGCCGGTCAAGGTGGAGGAACCGACGGTCGAAGCGACTATTGCGATTTTACGTGGACTGAAAGAGCGTTACGAGGTGCATCACGGCGTGCGGATTCAGGATTCCGCGCTGGTGGCGGCGGCGACGCTGTCGCATCGCTACATCACCGACCGCTTTTTGCCGGACAAGGCGATTGACCTCGTGGACGAGGCGGCGTCGCGCATCAAAATGGAACTGGATTCCAAGCCGACGGAACTCGACCAGCTCGACCGGCAGATTTTGCAACTGGAAATCGAACGCACCTCACTCGCAAAAGAAAAAGATTCAGCGAGCAAGGAGCGGCTCAAGTTGATTGACAAGGAGATCGCCAATCTAAAAGAGAGATCCAAGGCGCTCACCGCACAATGGCAGAATGAAAAGGCCGCGGTCAACGCCGTCAGCGTGGTTCAATCGCAATTGGAACAGGCGAAACTTGAATTAGAACAGGTGCAACGTCGCGGTGATTTGACGAAGTCCGCCGAAATCCAATACGGCAGGATTCCCGACCTGGAAAAGAAGCTCGCCACGATTGAGAAACAATCTGCACAAACCACGCGCACGTCGTTGTTGCGTCAGGAAGTCACAGACGAAGACATCGCCAAAGTCGTGGCGGCGTGGACGCATATTCCGGTTAGCCGGATGCTCGAAGGCGAACGGCAAAAATTGGTGAAGATGGAGGAGCGGCTTGGACAGCGCGTAGTCGGCCAGAAAGAAGCCATCAAGGCCGTGTCCGACGCCGTGCGCCGCGCCCGGAGCGGATTGCAGGACCCGAACCGGCCCATCGGCTCGTTCATTTTTCTCGGTCCGACCGGCGTCGGCAAAACCGAGACCGCCCGTGCGCTGGCGGAATTTTTGTTCGACGACGAAAACGCCATGATCCGCATCGACATGAGCGAATACATGGAGAAACACACCGTTGCGCGGCTCATCGGCGCGCCACCGGGCTACGTCGGTTACGAGGAAGGCGGGCAATTGAGCGAAGCCGCGCGGCGCCGGCCGTATTCGGTGGTGCTGTTTGACGACATCGCGTCGGCACATCACGACGTTTTCAACGTGCTGTTGCTGGTGCTCGACGCCGGCCGGCTCACGGTCGGGCTGGGGAGGACGGTGGATTTCAAGAACACCATCGTCATCATGACCAGCAACCTCGGTTCGCCCATCATCCAGGAATATTTCATGGATGGGCGCACGGATAAGTCGTCGCATCAGACGATGGAAGACAAGGTGATGGCGGAGTTGAAACGGCATTTCCGGCCGGAATTCCTGAACCGCGTGGACGACGTGATTATTTTCCAGAGCCTCGACGAAGAGGAACTGTCACGCATCGTGGACATCCAATTGGAAAAACTGAAGCAACGGCTCGCGCAACAGAATCTGACACTCGACGTGGATAGTACGGCGAAGAAACTGCTGGCGAAGGAAGGCTACGACCCGCAATTCGGCGCGCGCCCGCTCAAACGCGCCGTGCAGGAACGAATCCTCAACCCGCTGTCCCTGCGCCTGCTCGAGGGTGAATTCAAGCCCGGCGACCGTATCAAGGTCACAGCCAAGAATGACGAGTTGGCCTTCGAGAAAAAGTAACGCTGCAAAAAAAAGACTGTTACCTTTCCTTCATCGGCGGCATTTAGATGTGGATGCAGGAATGGGATGACATCGCTCTGTTGCGGGAATACGTGGACCGCGATTCCGGAGAGGCCTTTGCCACGCTCGTCACGCGGCACGTCAACAAGGTCTATTCAGTTGCGTTGCGCCATACCCGCAACCCACATCAGGCCGAGGAAATCACCCAGGCGGTCTTCGTCATCCTAGCGAAGAAATCCCGTCATTTGGGCCGGGGCGTGGTCCTCTCCGGCTGGCTTTATCAAACAGCACGGCTGGCGGCGGTGACCTTCATCCGCAGCGAAATCCGGCGTGCCCGGCGTGAACAGGAGGCCCAGATGCAAACCTTGTCGAACGAAACTGAACCTGACGTCTGGACGCAAATCGGCCCGCTGCTGGACACGGCGATGGCCGGACTGAATGAAAAGGACCGTCACGCGGTCGTGCTGCGATTTTTTGACGGCATGAGTCTGAGGGAGGTTGGGGCGGCTCTGGGCGGGAGCGAAGACGCCGCCAAGATGCGCGTGAACCGCGCGGTGGAAAAGCTGCGGCAATTCTTCGTCAAGCGCGGCGTGGTTTTTCCGGCTGCGGTCCTGACCACGGCGATTGCAGCCAACTCCGTTCAAGCCGCGCCGGTGGCGCTGGCAAAATCCGTGACCGCCGTGGCGATTGCCAAAGGCGCGGCGGCGAGTGGTTCAACCTTAACCCTCATCAAAGGAGCATTGAAAATTATGGCATGGACAAAAGCGAAAACGGCCATCGTCAGCGGCGTGGTTGTATTGCTTGCCGCTGGAACAACCACTATCACGGTCAAAGAAATTCAGGAGCACCGGACTTATCCATGGCAAATCAATGAAGGTGAGATTACCCGATTTCAGCTTAACCAGCCACCGCAGGTTCGAATTCTACCCAGCAAATTTCACGAACACGCCGAGGCCATTGGCGGTAAAATGGTCGGAACGGGACTTAGCGCAGAAGAAGTTATTGCTGCCGCTTATAGCGGCTCTTTTTCTTCGGTAAGAGTCATTTCCCATGCCGAACTGCCGGCACGCAAGTATGATTACATCGCCACTTTGCCGGGCAGACAAACTGTAAATGAAAAAGCGTTGCAGGAGGAAATAAGACGAAAATTTGGTGTCGTGGGCAAAACCGAAATCCGCGCTGCGGACGTTTTGCTTCTCAAAGTAAAATTTACAAATGCCCCGGGCTTGAAACTCAATACGGCAGGTGCCTGGCCTAAACAGGGTAGCGGCTTTGAGCCCGTTTCAAGTGAGTTGTATCGGGGATTTAATGAACCAATAATTGGCCTTATCGCCGGTTTCGAGAACGAGGCAAATGTTCCCGTTATTGACGGGACCGGCCTCACCAACCTTTACGATTTTGATTTGAAATGCAGTCGAACCGACTTGAAGAATCGGAATTGGGACAAAGTGAACCGGGCGCTTGACCCACTCGGCTTGGAACTGGTTCCCACCAATATGCCCATCAAAATGCTGGTGGTGGAAAAGGCAAAATAAACGGGACAAACCTGTCATGGCGCAGTCATAAGAATTGTGAAGCCAATTTTTTTGACGTTTACTTTGATGGAGTTGCTGTTAGTGATTGGAACCATGTTGGTCAGCCAACCCGGCTGGTTTTTAAACGGAGTGATCTAACATGAATAAACGCATCAAGTTTGTGCATCGGCACATCATCACCCTCCTGGTCGCAACCTTTGCGATCACAACAACGACCGCTTCAGGAAAAGAACAGATTTTCCTCGGACCACCCGATTCCGGTGCGGCGAGCGCCGGCGCGAGCTGGTTTACGGGAGCGAATGGCGGAGGTTACACGTCTGTTGATTTTAATGACCCGACCACCAATGGCGGCTATGATTTAACGCTCAGCAACACCGTTGCCGGTGCGGAAAACAACGCGTCCTGGCGTTGTCCAAACTTTTCACTTGGACCCGCCGCCGGTGGAGCGAGGCCCATCACCTTTTCATTCGCCTACAAGCTCGAGAATCCAGTGGCCGCCAAGAACAACATCCTCGTTTTGTTGCGCTTCTTTGATTCGACCGGCACCAACTTCATAGGTCAACGCGTCATCCAGGTCGGCGTGCGCACGGGCGACTCGGGCATGACCAGTTACCGAACCATCACGATAACCGGCATCCTCACCCCGCCGAAAGCCCGGACGGCTGATATTTGGATTGATGCCAATGATTTCGAGCCGTGGGTTTCGGGCACCGCACGCTTTGCTGATTTTTCCGTCACGACCGAGCCGCGTTCCCTGCTTTTCAAGATGGGTGTTGGAACGGCGGTTCTATTGGGCATTGGCGCTTTGACGCTGCTGCTGATCCAACTTTGGCGCCGGCGCGCCGGACGCAATCGCGTGGCCGCGCCGGACCTCCCATGAAAGGCAAAACCGCATTCACCTTGATCGAGTTGCTGGTGGTGGGAAAAGTGAAGCAAGCCATTCAGCGAAGGTGCGATCCGCAATTCGGCGCGCGCCCGCTCAAGCGCGTCGTGCAGGAGCAATTGCTCAATCCGCTTTCGATGCGCCTGCTCGAAGGTGACTTTAAGCCCGGCGATAAAATAAAAGTCACGGCCAAAGGTGATGAACTGGTTTTTGACAAGAAGTAAACGCAGAGACGCGGAGATGCAGACACGAATTCCTTTTTCAAGCCCGTAGGGCTGTCATCTTTGTAGAAACCCAGCGTAAAAATTCAAAAGCTCCGTCGGGAGCGACATCATCGGAATATGCCGCCCCGACGGGGCTTAAATTTGGTTTCGTTTGTGATTCTACAAATATGCCGCGCCGCCGGCGCTGTGGACTGCGGCGACATGTCGCCGCTTTCCGAAGCGCGGACACGTCCGCGCACTCCATAATTCGTGTCAGGACTTTGCGCCTTCGCGTCTTTGCGTTGAAGGAATCCGTGTTCATCCATGTCCATCCGTGATTAAAAACGGATTTCGACAGGTAAAATCCAAAACTTGTTCCCGTCTGATTCTCTGTTATCGTTCACGACCTTTGTGAACATTGCGGAAGAAATCCAGAAACGGCGCACGTTCGCCATCATCTCGCATCCGGACGCGGGCAAAACCACGCTGACGGAAAAGCTGTTGTTGTATGGCGGCGCGGTGCAGCTCGCCGGCTTGGTCACCGCGCGCAGGAATCAGTCCGCCACCACGTCCGACTGGATGGAGCTGGAAAAGAAACGTGGCATTTCGATCAGCTCCACGGTGTTGCAGTTCGATTACAACGGCTACCGCCTCAACCTGCTCGACACTCCGGGCCACAAGGATTTTTCCGAGGACACCTACCGTGTGCTCACGGCCGTGGATTCGGTGGTGATGGTGATTGACTCGGCCAAGGGCATCGAGCCGCAGACGCGCAAGTTGTTCGAGGTCTGCCGCCAGCGCGGCGTGCCGATCTTCACGTTCATGAACAAGTGCGACCGCCCCATGAAAGACCCGCTGGCGCTGCTCGATGAACTGGAGCACGTGCTGGGCATCGGCGCGTTCCCGGTGAACTGGCCCATCGGCAGCGGCTCCGAGTTCCGCGGCGTGTATGACCGGCAGACGAAGCTGATGCATCTATTCGAGCGCACGGCGGGCGGCCAATATCGCGCGCCGGTGCAGATCGGTGGACTGAACGATCCCGCCGTTCGCGGCCAGCTTGATGACGCGACGTTTCACCGGACGGTCGAGGAATTGGAAATGCTCGAACACGCCGGGCACGAGTGGGACGACGCCGCCGTGCTTGCGGAAAAGACCACGCCTGTCTTCTTCGGCAGCGCCCTCAACAATTTCGGCATCCAGCTTTTGCTCGACGGTTTCCTGAAACACGCGCCCGGACCGAAAGGCCGGCATTCGGCTTTACCCGTAGGACGGGCTTCCAGCCTGTCTCAAACTAAAAAAAATCCAGAGAATGGAGACAGGCAAGATGCCTATCCTACGTTTATCGCGCCCGAGCACCCGGCGTTTTCGGGTTTTATTTTCAAGATCCAGGCGAACATGGACCCGCGGCATCGCGACCGCATTGCGTTCGTCCGCGTCTGTTCGGGCAAGTTCGAACGCGATATGACCGTGCATCATTCACGGTCGGAAAAAAAGGTGCGTCTTTCCAGCTCGCACAAACTTTTCGGCAACGAACGCGAAATCGTGGACGAAGCGTGGCCGGGCGACGTCATCGGTCTCGTCGGTCACGACAGTTTCGGCATCGGCGACACGCTCACGACCGATCCGGGCATCACCTACAAGGAAATCCCGCGCTTCACACCCGAAGCCTTCAGCTATCTGCACAATGCGAACACGGCCAAGTTCAAGCAATTCCGCCAGGGCTTGGAGCAATTGATGCAGGAAGGCGTCATCCAGGCGCTCTACCTGCGCAACTCGGCGGTGAAAACACCGTTGCTCGCGGCGGTCGGCCCATTGCAGTTCGAGGTGGTGCAATTCCGGCTCGAGAACGAATACGGCGCTGCGTCGCGCCTCGAATCCGCCCCGTGGACTGTCATCCGCTGGTTGCCGGTGGACATGAAAGAAGATGAGCTCGACACCCTGTCGCTGCCGACCGGTGCGCGCATCGCCTACGACGTGGGCAAAATCCCCGTCGTGCTGTTCCCCAATGAGTGGTCGGCGGATTATTTCACCAAAACCAACGAGCGGGTGCCGCTTTCCGCGCTGCCCGTGCAGACGGCGCGGGAGTAAATTGGCGCTGTTGAAATGGGGACAATCCCAACGGGATTGAAATTATTCAGCCCAGGGTTGGCCACGCCAGTGGGCTAGCAGATACGTCTTCACTTTCTTAATGCCGTGCGCCGTTTGTAGGAAACAGGTTTGGATATGCGTTTATTCTTCAGGGGCGATGCATCGGCTGATTCTGCCAGCACCAAAATGCCCTGTGAGGGCGTTGCCGGTTTGTGACCTGTTCCGTTTCGCAACGGTTGTGCCGGGTTTTGGAAAACGTCGTTGCGCAAGTCAGTCGTCTTGCCAGCAAGAATTGCATTGTGAGCGGCTTTGAGTTCGGTGTTTGCAGCGTTTTCACTAAAGAAGCGAAATGAGGATGCGGCGAGGTAATCAAGCCGTTCATCGAAGGCCAGCCATTTTCGGCCTTCAAGTTCAGCCACCCAACCGGTTGTATTAGACCCGGCGAAAATGTCCACCACGAGATCACCCGGTTCGGTGAGAAAGCGGATAAAGAATTCAGGAAGTTTGGCGGGGAAACGAGCGGGGTGTCCCTTTGCGCCCACAGTCTTGCAACCTCGCAAGTAGCTCCCGTTGGACTCGGAATTCGAAATCTGCAAGAGGTTTGGCGGAATTGCGCCACCGTTGTCCTTTCCAAACGAGCGGCCGATGTCGTGGCCTGACGGGCGTTTTTTGGGTTTGTAAAAGCCGTCCGGGTTTTCGAGCAGTTTCTTCATCCGGTCACTGTATTCGGTCAAAACTTTCGACACATTGGCTTTTGGCCAACGGGTTTTGCCAAACCACCAGACAGTGTTCACAGAATCTTTTACCCGAAGCTTACGCTTATTCACCCACTCAATGGGGCTGGGAAGCTTTGCCGGGTTGTGCCAGTAAAAATCTTCCGCCAGATGGAAACCAAGCTCGTCGCAGAAATAAATCGGCACACGGAAGTTGTAAAGGCTGCGGGTAGGCGACCCCGGTTCGTATGCGCCGCCCAAATCAAGCACGAAGCTTCCATTGTCTTTGAGCTTGCGATGAACGAGCCGTGCGAACTGTGCTAGCCAGGCCACATATTCGGTTTGGACTTTGTTGCCATATTCCTTTTCGCGTTGAAGGGCGAAAGGCGGACTCGTGAGAACGAGATTGATGCTGGCATCTGGAAGCGCATCGAGGAGATCCAGCGAATCGCCACAATACGCCGCCCCCCAATTTGTGAGGTAGGCCGGCGCATGTTTTTCCAATAACATAAAGCTACTTTAAGTCTGTAGATGTAAAGTCGTCAACTTCGATAATCTGTCACGCATGAGCGCCAGACCATCTGCCCGACGCATTTTCGCGGAAAATCTGCGCAAAGCAAGACATGCGAAAGGGCTTTCCCAGGAAGACTTGGCGGAACTGGCCCGCCTTCATCGCACTTACGTTGGTTCAGTCGAGCGGGCTGAACGCAATGTCTCGATTGATAACATGGAGCGCTTGGCCGCCGCCTTGGGTGTTTCGTTGACACTCCTGCTACAGGAGGGCAAGCGATGAAATCACATCCGGACAAGTCTGAACTCGAACGACTTTTCCCTTACATCCGCAAGTATCAGGCGCTCGCTTCGAGGCATGGCATCGGCGACATTTTTCAGGACAACGGGGGCAAGCTGCTTCAACTCTTGCTTATCACCGGGCTTAAGAGCGCTGGTAGTCGCGAGGGTAACGACGCACGTGATAAGCATGGCAGAGAATATGAATTGAAGTCGGTGAACACTTTGCTGACACAGAGCTTCTCGACCCATCATCACATGAATCCAACCATTCTGGCGAAGTATCGTCAGGTGGATTGGATCTTTGCCATTTACGAGGGGATTGAGTTGCAGTCGATTTACCTTATGAAACCAGCGGGACTGGAACCATACTTTTCCAAATGGGAACAGAAATGGCATGGTTCGGGTGGCAAAGACATCAACAACCCCAAGATTCCAGTGAAATTTGTTGTCGAGCGTGGGCAATTGATTCACCGCAAACCGCAATAGGTCTCTCCTGCGGTTATTTGAAGCTACTTTTTGGTCTCCCATTAAATGTCCACCATCCTCAACGCCACCGACGTCACCGTCCGTTACAACGAGCGGGCGATACTTGATGCCGCCACGCTGGCGATTGACGAGGGACAGCGCATCGGGTTGGTCGGGCGCAATGGCAGCGGCAAGACGACGTTCCTGAAGATCCTCGCCGGACTGCAATCGCCGGACGCGGGCACAGTCACGCGGCGGCGGGACCTGTTGGTGAGTTATCTTTCGCAGGATTTCACGCTGGACCCGGCGCTCGACGTGCGCGGCAATGTGCGCGCGGGCGCGAAACACGTGCTCGACCTCATCGCGGAGTTTGAAGCGCTGCCCGCCAGCTCGAAACGGCATGAGGAACTGGAGCATCGCATCCAATCGCTCGAAGGCTGGACGCTCGATCAACGCATCGAGACGGCGCTCGCGCATCTGAATTGTCCTGACGGCGCGCGACTCATCGAATCGCTTTCCGGCGGCGAGCAACGGCGCGTGGC
>JBEKJN010000106.1:0-8783 GCA_050011235.1 Verrucomicrobiota bacterium
GCCGGACGCGAGCCGGACCCGCGCGATGGCGGTCTTGCGCCGTCCCGTGCCGAGGTATTCGGGAATTTTGGTTTCAGCCATCTGTCAGTTGAGGGTTGAAAGTTGGTGGTTGAGAGAAAATCAGGCCGCCACCTTGAGCGGTTCCGGCTTTTGCGCCGCGTGCGGATGTTTCGGGCCTTTGAACACTTTCAGCTTGGTCAGCAACTGGCTGCCGAGCCGGTTTTTCGGAATCATGCCTTTGACCGCGTGCGTAATGAGTTTTTCAGGATGCTTCGCACGGATTTGTTCAACGGTCCTGTATTTCTCGCCGCCTTTCCAGCCGGAATAGCTCATGTATTCCTTGGCGGTCTCCTTCTTGCCGGTGACGCGGACTTTTTCGGCGTTGATGACGATGACAAAGTCGCCGGCGTCGAGATGGGGTGTGTAGACGGGCTTGTTTTTGCCGCGCAAAACGTCGGCCACCTGCGCA
Source organism: Verrucomicrobiota bacterium (assembly GCA_050011235.1). Lineage (GTDB taxonomy): Bacteria > Verrucomicrobiota > Verrucomicrobiia > Limisphaerales > UBA11358 > UBA11358. Next base: position 470 of record JBEKJN010000106.1, read on the forward strand.
GCCAGCCGGCCGAGCACGGCGCCGTCGGCGTCAATCACGTGCCATTTCCGCTGGTCCAAATTCACTTTGGGCAAATGCGTTTTCATTCAAACCGAAAAGGAGCGCGGAATTTACCAGACGCCCGAATGAAGTCAACAGGGCATTTCAGTTCAATTCAGCGCCCGCCAGCACCGCCAGGGGTGGATCCGGCATATTGATTTATTCAAAACCGGCGCACTTTTTTTCAATTAACCCCTTCAGCGCCTGACCTGACATGCTTGCGGTGTGAAAACGAACCGGAACCAAAGCCACATCACCAGTCGCGCTGTGGCTGGCATGCTTGCTGATTCCTGCTTGCCAAAATTCGTCACCGAAGCGCAGACTGTGCTTAATCAAGCCTCCGCCCGCAGAAAGGAAACTTTATGGAAATGATACCGGTCATCATCCTGGTCGTCCTTGGAGTTCCCACCGCTCTGGCCATCTGGTTGATTGTGCGCGCCGTCCAGGCCAGGGGACGTATTGAGGAACTTTCCTATCGTCTCAGCGAACTGGAGACGGAAGTCATCCGGCTGAAACGCGAGCGGGAATCCTCAAAACCGGCCGAACCGGCGTCAAAGCCCGCGCCCGTGCCGCCAGTGAAGACAGTGGTTACGCCTCCCGCCTCGCCGCCATGCACACCGACAATCAGACCGGAGATGGTTCCCGAATCACCCTTGGAAGAAATTGCCCCGCGTGTCTGGGGCACCCCGACCGCCGCAACGGTCGCTCCGGCCAAACCGGCGCAGGAATCAAAACCGGCTTTCACGTTGCCGACACGGGAACAAATCCTTCAAAGACAGCGCGAAGGTTTGGCCGCGAAAACCACAGAGCCATCGGCAACCGAATCGGCGGCAGCGTCCGCGTTTGCATCAGGACAATCCCAAGCCGCTGCTCCATCGCCGGCAATCCCTGAGGTCGCACCGCCATTGCCGCCGCCGCTTCCGCCCATCGGGGCAAAACCTTCGCCACAATCACCACGTCCAACCGGTCCCGCCATCAATTGGGAACAGTTCCTGGGCGTAAAGGGCTTTGCCTATGCGGCCGGGCTGGCGTTCTTTCTCGGTATCGCATTCGCCATCAAATATTCCTTTGATCACAACCTGATTTCGCCGGAACTCCGGATGGCATTCGGTTTCCTCACCGGCCTCGCCTTGCTGGTCGGGGGCGCCTGGCTGCATCGGCGAAAGCAATACACCGTCGGGGCGCAAACACTTTGTGCAACTGGCGTCGTCATTCTTTACGCCGTCACCTTCGCGTGCCGCTCGATTTATCATTTTCTCTCTTGGCCGGACACTTGGTGGGATGCGCTACCGTCGTTTGCGATCATGGCTCTAATTACTGCGACGGGCTTCTTCTTGGCAGTGCGGCTTAATGCCCTCGTTGTCGCCATTCTCGGGATACTCGGAGGTTTTCTTACGCCTATTCTAATTCACACCGCTCGTGACAACCCGCTCGGCCTGTTCGGTTACATCGCCATTCTTGATGCCGGGCTGATTCTGGTGGCACTGTATCGTCGCTGGTTTTTCCTCACCGCGCTGGGCGCCATCGGTACCGTCATCATGCAAATCGGCTGGGTGGGAAAATTTTTCGTGCCGGAAAAATATTTTGAAGGCGACAAAATCCTGGTCGCGCTGGCCGTCCTGCTCGGATTTAACGTGCTGTATTTCGCCGCGGCCTGGTGGTCAAGGTTTCGTGAACTGACGAACAAATGGCTTTCAGGTTCCACCATTGGACTGACCGCCGTCGCGCTCGCCTTCACCGCATGGTTTCTAACCTTCGCGCCACTGGCGCAACGGCCGTGGCTGATGTTCGGCTTCCTTTTCCTGATTGACCTCGTTGTCACCGCACTCGTCCTGCTGGATGATGAAATTGCCCCCGTGCAACCCATCGCCGGCCTCGCGGTCTTCGGGTTGCTCGCCGCGTGGACGGCCAAGTCCCTGAACAACGACCTGTTGAACGCGGCGCTGGCGTTCTATTTCATCTTCGCCATCGTTCACTCGGTTTTCCCCGTGTTGCTGCAACGCCGGCACGGCGTCAACACCGTCATGTGGGGCAGCCAGATTTTTCCGCCGCTGGCGCTCGTGCTGGTGCTCATCCCCATTTTCCAACTCGCGCAAGTTTCGTTCATCGTCTGGCCGTTCGTCCTGCTGGTGGACGTGCTGGCCATTGTTCTGGCCGTACTGATGGTTTCGCTGTTGCCGGTGCTGGTCGTGATGGTGCTGACCCTCGCCGCCACCGGCGCGTTGATTTTTAAAATTCCGGTCGAACTCACCGGACTGCCCATGTCATTTGCCCTGCTCGGCCTGTTTGCGGTTTTCTTCGTCGCCATCAGCATCTGGGCGGTGCGCAAGCTGAAACCCGATACGATCACCAAGCCCATCCGCCTCAACGAGGACGCTCTGCAGCCGGAAAACGTGGCGGCGCTGCTGCCGGCGTGTTCGGCCACGCTGCCGTTCCTGCTGCTCATCATGGCCACGCTGCGGTTGCCGCTGGCAAATCCGTCGCCCGTCTTTGGCCTCGCCCTGCTGCTGGTCGTGCTGTTGCTGGGCGTGACGCGAATATTCTCGCATGATTGGCTGCCTGCCATTGGGTTGGCCTGCGTGGCGGCGCTGGAATGCGCCTGGCACTTCAGCCGGTTCGACCCGGCCAACCCCACACTTCCGCTGACGTGGTATTTGATTTTCTTCGCCTTGTTCGCGCTGTTCCCGTTCCTGTTCCTGAAAAAATTCGCCGACCGGGTTAATCCGTGGGCCACGGCTGCCATGGCCGGGCTGCCGCAGTTTTTCCTCATCCACCGGCTCGTGACCGCCGCGTATCCAAACCAGGTCATGGGCCTGCTGCCGGCGGCGTTCGCTGTCCCGCCATTGCTGAGTTTGGTCATCGTGTTGAAAACCATTCCTGCGGCGAACCCGGCGCGGATGGCGCAACTGGCCTGTTTCGGCGGCGTGGCGTTGTTTTTCATCACGCTCATTTTCCCGATCCAGTTCGACCGCCAATGGATCACCATCGGCTGGGCGCTGGAAGGCGCGGCGTTGTTGTGGCTGTTCCATCGCGTGCCGCATCCCGGCCTGAGGCTCACCGGCGTCGGCCTGCTCGTTGCCGCGTTCGTCCGGCTAGCGTTAAATCCCGCCGTGCTCGAATACCACGCGCGCAGCGCCACGCCGATTTTGAACTGGTATCTCTACGCCTACGGCATCGCGACCGTCTGCCTGTTTGCCGGTGCGCGGCTGCTCGCCCCGCCGCGAAATCTGATTTTGCAATCCAACGCGCCACCCATCCTCGCCGGTCTGGGCACGGTGCTGGCGTTCCTGCTGTTGAACATTGAAATCGCCGATTACTTTAGCGAACCGGGTTCGACGCTGACGTTCCAGTTCAGCGGCGACTTCGCGCGCGACATGACGTATTCCATCGCGTGGGCGTTGTTCGCACTGGTGTTGCTCGTCATCGGCATTCTCAGAAAAATTCCGGCAGCACGGTACAGCGCCATCGGCTTGTTGAGTGTGACGTTGCTCAAATTGTTCTTCCACGATCTGGCCCGGCTCAACCAGCTTTACCGCATCGGCGCGTTCATCGGCGTGGCGGTGATTGCCATGCTGGCATCGTTTGCTTATCAACGCTTCTACGCCGCCGGCGCCAAAGACAAGGAAACCAAAAATGAAACGACTCAATAAACTTTGGGTAAACCGGCTCTTCGTCTTTGCAGTAGCTTGCAGTTTTTCGGCCCACGCCGCCGGCCTGCCCGCCGAATGGCAGCACGAACAGCCGTTCAACGTGCCTGCGCCCGGCCTGGTGAAACTGAGTCTGCCGGTCGAAACCCTCGATGCCGCGCGCCCCGCGCTCGAAGACCTGCGGCTCTACGACGACGCGGGCAATGAACTGTCTTATTTGATCGAACGCCCGGTCCCGGTGGTGAAGGTCGTTCAAAACGTCAAATCCTTTCGCGTTTCGTTGAACCAGAACAACACGGTCATCGTCCTGGAAACCGGACTGACCCAGCCGCTCGACGATGTCGCGCTGGAAACTCCCGCGTCCGGTTTTCTCAAACCGGTGCTGGTCGAAGGTTCCGCCGATGGCAAGCGCTGGCAGATGCTCGCGCAGGGCCAGCCCATCTTCCGCCAGCCGGACGGCGCGAACCGGCTGCACGTCTTCTTTCCCGCCGGCACGTGGCCGTGGTTGCGGTTGACGGTGGACGACCAGCGCACGCCGCCCATTCCGTTCACCGGCGCGCGCATCCGCGTGGCCGTGAGCGAACCAGCGCCGGGCGAGTGGATGCCGGTGACGATTGCCGAACGCCACGAAAACCCCGGGGAAACACGGCTGGCATTGGACCTTGGCGCGGCGAATTTAAGCATCGCTTCCATTCAAATTGAAACCGCCGAACCGCTCTTCACGCGGCACGCGACCCTCGCCGTACCGCAGGTTGCGGAAGACACCGTCCGTGAACAAGCCGTCGGGCAGGGCGTGATTTATCGCGTGGCCATTGAAGGCCAGCCCGCGTCGGAAAGCCTTTCCGTGCCTTTGGGTGGCCAGGTGCGTTCGCGCGAGCTGCTTCTGTTTATTCAAAATCAGGACAGTCCGCCGCTGCCCATCACGGCAGTGCGTGTGGAACGGCGTCCGGTTTATCTCGTGTTCCTCGCGCGACAGGCGGGTGCTTATCATCTGCTGACGGGCAACAGCCATTGCGACGCGCCGAGTTACGACCTCGCCGCGCTGGGCATGAATCTCAAATCCGTGGCGGTCGCGCCGCTCAAACTTTCACCACCGTCGGACAATCCGAATTATCGGCCGCCCGAAGTGCTGCCCGGCATTGAGGAAACCGGCGCGGCACTCGACGTGACCGCCTGGAAATATCGCAAGCCGGTGAAAATTGCCCACGACGGCGCGCAACAACTGGAACTCGGCCTCGACGTCCTCGCGCACGCACAGCCGGACTTTCAGGACTTGCGGCTGTTGCACGGCAGCAATCAGGTGCCTTACATCATCGAACGCACCTCCATCAGCCGTTCGCTGGCGCCGGCGGTCATGGCCACCAACGATTCAAAAGATCCCAAGCTCAGCCGCTGGATCATCAAGCTGCCGCAAGCCAACCTGCCCGTCACCCGCCTGAGTTGCATCACGCGCACGGCACTCTTCCAGCGCGACCTGACGCTCTATGAAGAACTCACGGATGAACGCGGCGAAAAATACCGGCACAATTTAAGCGGCGTGTCCTGGATTCAAAAGCCCGACCGCAAGAGCAAGGAGTTTTTCCTGACCCTTGACGGCCCGCTGCAAAGCGACACGTTGTTTTTGGAAACGCACAATGGTGACAACCCGCCGATTGAATTGGATGAATTCCAGTTCTTTTATCCCGCGACGCGTGTCTTGTTCAAAGCCAGACCAGACGATGAACTTTTCCTGTATTACGGCAATCCCCGCGTGGCCTCGCCGAGCTACGACCTCAGCCTCGTCGCCGGACAACTGCTGGCGGCGGACAAGGCGACCGCTTCGCTGGCCGCCGAGCAGCAGCTCAGGAAATCGTCGTGGCGCGAGCATGAAATTCCCGGAACGGGTGGCGTGGTGTTTTGGGGAATCCTCGCGCTGGTCGTCGTCGTGCTGCTGATCATCATCTCCCGGCTGCTGCCGAAATCGCCGCCATCCGGTTCAAGCTAGCATCCCTTCACATGCGCAACCAAGAAGAAGACCGCCGTCATCCGGTGCGAATTCATTGGTGTGTCGGTTGTCCGATTGCAACGGGCAAGCGTTTTTTCTTGAGCAATTGCCGGGGAAACGTTAGTTAATCGGAGAAATTTTTGACCAAGAACCATTTTAAAATGGGTTTATAGTGATTCAATTCCTGTCCCGGACAAAACAAGGCAGGCGTTCCAACAACCCGCCATAAGAAAAAGTATGAGACCAGAACAGTGGGAAATATTCAAGAAAGCCGCGCGGCTGGAAAAGTTGGACAAAGTGCCGATGGCCATGATCGTGGACAGTCCGTGGATCCCCGGGTATCTCGGCGTGAAACACATGGATTTTTATCTCGACCCGGAATTGTGGTTTCAATCACACCTGAAAATCCACAAGGAGTTCCCCGACGTCATCTGGGTTCCTTCCTGGTGGATGGAATACGGCATGGCGGCGGAACCATCGGCGTTGGGCTCCAAGATCAAATTCTGGGAGGACAACACGCCCAGCGAATACCACACGCTTTTTCACATCGAAGATATTGAAAAATTCCCTGAATACGAAGTGGAGAACGACGCCTTCATGGCGATGACGCTGCATCGCATCCGGATGCAGAAGCAACGCATTCTGGACAACGGCTACATTCTGCCGTTCATCACGTCGCGCGGGCCGATGTGTACGGCGGGGTTTGTGCGCGGCACGACCGAATTGATGATTGATCTCGTGGAAAAGCCGGAGTGGTCGCACAAACTGCTCGATCTTTGCACGCGACTGGTCATTGACTGGCTGAAAGCCCAGCACAAGGCCATTGGCAATACCGTGGAAGGCATTTTTATTTTGGACGACATCGTCGGCTTCGTAAACGAAGAGCATTACATGGAATTTTGCCACCCTTATCTGAAACGCATTTGCGACGCCTTCCCGAAAGGCTGGGTGAAGCTCTATCACAACGACGCGGAAGTCCAGGCCTGTCTGGATCATCTGCCGGATGCCGGGTTCAACGTGCTGAACTGGGGCAAACAAACGGACATCGCCGAGGTGAAGGAGCGCGTGGGTGACCGCATGTGCCTGATGGGGAATGTGAATCCGCTCGAAGTCGGCGTCCGCGGCACGCCGGCGGAGGTGCGCGAAGCGACGCTGGAAGTGCTCGAAAAAGGCGGCGACCGGGGCATGATCCTGTCCGTCGGCGGCGGTACCAGTCCCGGCATGCCCAAGCAGAACATTGTCGCCATGCTGGAGGCGTTGGCGGAATTCAATTCCAAGCGGTAATTTTCAGGATTTTTAGAAAGCAAAAACAGATGCCAGACTACGCGTTAATGAATCAGTGCCTTTACGAAGGCAAAGCCAAGGAAGTCGAACAAATGACCAAGGACGCCCTCGCCGCAGGCCGGAGCGTCAAGGAAGTGCTCACGGAGGGACTCATCGCGGGCATGAGCGTCGTCGGCGAGGATTTCAAATACAACATTCTCTACGTGCCCGAAGTGCTCATCGCCGCCCGCGCGATGAAGGCCGGCATGTTGGTTTTGAAGCCATTGCTCAGTGCAAAAGGTTCGGACGTCCAGCCGGCCGGAATTCTCCTCATGGGTACGGTGCGCGGCGACCTGCATGACATCGGTAAAAATCTCGTGTGCATGATGGCCGAGGGCGCAGGATTTGAAGTCCACGACATCGGCGTGGACCAGAGCATCGATAAATTTCTTGCCGCCACCGAACTGCACAAGCCGCACATCATCGGCATGAGCGCGCTGCTGACCACAACGATGACCTATATGAAAACGGTCGTTGACGGCTACAAGGAACGCGGCCGGACCGACATCAAGTTCGCCATCGGTGGCGCGCCCATCAGCCAGATGTATGCGGACGAAATCGGCGCGGACGGCTACGGCGCGGACGCGTCGAGCGCGGTGGATTTGTTTCTCTATTTCGTCGGCAAAGGCGCTGCTCCCAAGGCCCGGACCAAAATGGAAACCATCGCGGCGGTCAAGGTCGAGCGGGCGAATTCAGCGAAAACGCAGCGGGACCCGAATGCCAAATCGAAGTTCCAGATCCTCTACTGGCAGGACATCCCGTCGCAAATCAAGGCGTGGGACGATTTCGATGAAATCAAGCTCGACATGCCGTCGCGCTTCGCTGAACGCATTGACGTCTCGGCGCAGAAACAGGGTCATATCCAGTCCGATGCTTACATGGGACAACTGCGTTGGAGCGACGAGGCCGAACGGCCTGGCACACCTCAGGAAGTCGCCGAAGCGGTCAAGAAAGAGCTGGAAGCAAAGTTTCCGTAACGGTGCGGACGCTCCGAGCGTGCAGATTTGTTTTTGAGGCTGGCCAGGAAGCGATGGGTTGGCTGTTCGCAATGCGGCAAATGAACGAGCCGTTTGAGTTTAGGTCAGAGTGACAATGGCTGTGAAACCCAAAGTCATACTTTGCCTCGCGCTCGTTTTGAGTCTTGTGCTGACTGGTTGCGAATCCGCGCCTTCTGCCAGATCATCCGCGCCATCACGCGACGGTAATGACGTTGACAAAGACCTGACAAAGCAGATTTCCAACATTCTCTCCGAGTGTCAGAAGATTAAGCCCGGAATGACTCGTTCAGATTTGTTAAAAGTCTTCACCACGGAGGGCGGCA
>JBEKJN010000107.1:0-8773 GCA_050011235.1 Verrucomicrobiota bacterium
CTTCGTGCATTTCGTCGTGTGCGACCGCAAGGGCGAGTGGGTGATTGTGGATTTGCAGAACTCGCATCAGCCCGATTACCAAAGCATCGGGATCATTTCCTGCGAACGTTGCGATCAACTGCTCGTCAAGCGTCTGGAGGGATGCCTGAAATGACATCTCTGACAAAGAAACGGATCGCGCCATGAAACTCAAACTGTTCATCCTCGTCCTGGCGCTCCAAAGCGCCTGGCTGCTCGGCGCCGCCGCCATGCAGGAACATGCCCTCGCCAACGGCAAAATCATCCTGCTGGAAACCGCGCGCGTGGACCCGCGCGATTTGCTGCGCGGCGATTACCTGATGCTGAACTACAAAATCAGCGATGTGCCGGTGAACTCGTTTTCGCCGCCGGTGGAAAAGAATTTGCCTTACGGAACGAAAGTGTTCGTCGCGCTCGCGCCCGGCACGAACCAGTTCTACGAAGTCACGCGCGCCGGCACCAACGAGTTTGTGCCGTCGGCGAACGAAATTCTGCTGCGCGGCAAGAGCGACCGGCGCTGGTGGAACACCAACTCCATCCACGTCAAATACGGCATTGAAAATTATTACGTCGCCGAAGGCACGGGCAATCCGACCGGCAAACTCACCGTGCAGGCCGTCGTGCCCGTGTCCGGCCATCCCAAAATCAAGGAGGTGTTCGTGGACGGCAAACCGTACGCCGGGGCGATGAAAAATGAAGCGCCGTGAGCGGCACACTTGGCCAATGGCTGATGAAACTGCGATGGAATTTCTCCCGGCAGGAACAGACGTGCCGGTCAGGCCGCCGTTTTCTCCAGCTTCTTTGGGAGCCCGCTGTCCATCTGACCGTCCGCGAGGGCATTGTCTTTGGCGGGCGCTTCCACCAGCAATTTCTGAATGGCTTGCAACATCATCGGAAACGTGCAGTGGTCTTTTATGAAGCGTCGGTGGGCGCCCTCCAAAACATATTCCTCGTCTGCGTCAACAATCGAGTTGGTTGACAGGATGATGACCGGAACGGTTTTGAGACGGGGATTGGCCTGGATGAATTTGAGCACTTCTGCGCCATCGAACTTGGGCAGCATCAAATCCAGCACCACCAAATCCGGAACCAGCCGGAGCAGGATCTTCATCGCCTCCAAACCGTCTTTTGCCGACTCGACGGAAAACCCCTCGCGCTCCAGACGATGACAATACGCCGTCAGCACGACGGGGTCGTCCTCGACGTAAAGAATGGTTTTGGCTTTAATCGTGTCCATGTTCGTTGTGGTCAGCCCATTTACGTTTTCACCAGCAAAAACGCCTATTTGTGCACCAGCCCATGAGCCTTTGCAGGCTGTTTGGCAGCAACGCTTATGCCACAAGTTATGGAAAAGGGCCGTTCCTTCCCGGCCTTCCGGCCATCGTTTGAAGTGATGATTGCGAAAGTTTTTTGATTTTCCGGTTTGACCCGGCGCTTGGTAGATTCGCCCTGAATCCGAAGCATGAATCCGCCAAGCCAACCTGAACCCGGCCGGACCGCCCCCGGCCGTTTGCGCGGCTTCTGGGCGCTCTTCGTCACGCAATTCCAGGGCGCCTTCAGCGACAATGTCCTCAAAACCCTCGTCATCTTCATGCTCATCGGCATGGACATGTCGCTGTCGGGAAAGCATAAAATCGGCGAACTCGTCGGCGCGCTGTTTTCGCTGCCATTCATCTTGTTTTCCATGGCGGGCGGATTTCTGGCCGACCGCTTCAGCAAGCGGACGATCAGCGTGAGCGTGAAGATTTTTGAAATCGCCGTGATGCTCTTCGCGCTCGCGGGCTTTTGGCTGAACCAGCTTCCGATGTTGCTGGGCTGCGTGTTTTTGATGGGCGTCCACAGCGCGTTCTTTGGTCCCTCCAAATACGGCCTGCTGCCGGAACTGTTGCCGGAGAAAAAACTCTCGTGGGGCAACGGCCTGCTCGAACTCGGCACGTTCATGGCCATCATCCTCGGCACCGTGGCCGCCGGTTTCCTGGCGGAAGGCTTTCGCGGCCGTCAAGTTTGGTCCGGTGCCATTCTCATCGCGCTGGCGCTCGCCGGATTGACGACGAGCCTCGGTATCACCCGCGTGCCCGCCGCCGACCCGGCCAGAAAATTTCGCGCGAATTTTCTGGGCGATTTGTTCGCGCAACTGGGCGCCGTACGCAAAGACCGTCCGCTCGCACTCGCTTTCCTCGGCAACACCTATTTCAATTTTCTCGGCGCGCTGCTGCTGCTGAATTTGTTTTTTTACGGCGCTTATGGACTTCACCTCTCCGAAAAACAGATCAGTTATTTGAACGCTGCGCTCGCGCTCGGCATCGGCCTTGGCAGCGTGGCGGCGGGTTATCTTTCCGGCGGCAAAATCGAATACGGCCTTGTGCCGCTCGGCGCGTTTGGAATGTCGCTGGTTTCCGTTTTGCTGTCCGTGCCGGGTTTGTCCGTGAACGCCGTGCTCGTCCGGCTGTCATTGCTCGGGTTCACCGGCGGTTTTTTCATCGTGCCGATCGCGGCGTTGTTGCAGCACCGGCCCGACCCGGCGAAGAAAGGCGAGGTGCTGGCCGCCGCGAACTTGCTGTCGTTCATCGGTATTTTTCTCGCGTCTGGCGCGTATTATTTACTGGCGGACGTGGCGGGCTTGTCGCCGCGCCGGATTTTTTTGTTCGGCGGCCTGCTGACCCTGGCGGGCGCCATCTACGTTTTATTTTTGCTGCCGGACGCGCTGCTCCGGTTTTTGCTCTGGTGCGCGACCCATTCGTTTTACCGCATCCACATCGTCGGACGCGACCACATTCCGGCCAAAGGCGGCGCGCTGTTCGTTTGCAACCATGTTTCCTGGATGGACGCGCTGCTGCTCATTGCCTCCACCGACCGGCCCGTGCGGTTTCTGATGTTCAAGGACATTTACGAACAGGCATGGATGAAGCCGTTCGCGCGCATCTTGGGCGTGATTCCCGTTTCCTCCGAACAGCGTCCGCGCGAATTGATCCATTCGCTGCAAACCGCCAGCGACGCGATTCGGAACGGCGAGGTCGTCTGCATTTTTGCCGAGGGACAAATCACGCGCATCGGGCAGTTGCTGCCGTTCCGGCGCGGCATGGAACGCATCATGAAGGATCCCGCATTGAGCGGGACGCCCGTCGTGCCGGTGGCGCTCGACGGCGTGCTCGGCAGTCCGTCCAGTTTCAAGCACGGGCGCTTCGTCTGGAAATTGCCCGCGCGCCTGCCGCATCCGGTCACGGTCAGCTTTGGCCGGCCGCTGCCCGCGAACGCGACCGCGTTTGCCGTGCGGCAGGCCGTCCAGGAATTGCTGGCCGACGCCTGGCGGTATCGGCGCGACCGGATGCAACCGTTGCCCCGCGCCTTCGTGCGGACGGCGCGGCGGCATCCGCGGCGGTTCGCCATGGCCGACGCGCAGACTCCCGGGGTGACCTTCGGTTCGGCGTTGGTGAAAACGGTTTTTCTGGCGCGCCGTTTGAAAAAAATCTGGGCCGGTCAAAAAATGGCCGGCATTTTCCTGCCGCCATCCGTGCCCGGCGCGCTTGTGAATTACGCCGCACTGCTCCAAGGCAAGGTGCCGCTCAATTTGAATTACACCGTTTCCGAAGAAACGCTGGCGTCCTGCGTCAAACAATGCGGACTCAAAACCGTCATCACCTCGCGGACATTTCTTGAAAAAGTGAAGCTGACGTTGCCGTGCGAAACAATTTTTCTCGAAGACGTCGCGGCCAAACCAGCGTTCGCAGAAAAAATAACTGCGTGGCTGATGGCAAAATTCCTGCCCGTGGGTTTGTTGGAACGCGTGCTGGACGATTGTAGGAGACGACGTAAGGAGTCTCTAACTTCATCGGCAGCCGGAAATAATGAGCCTCCTCACGTCGGCTCCTACGAAGAAAAAAATGACAAACTCGATTCGCTCGCCACCGTGATTTTTTCCAGCGGCAGCACCGGCGAGCCCAAGGGCGTCATGCTGTCGCACTATAACATTGGCTCGAACATCGCCCAGCTCGAACAGGTGTTCGGCCTGGACCGGCGCGACCGCATCCTCGGCATCCTGCCGTTTTTTCATTCGTTCGGTTTCACCGGCACGCTTTGGCTGCCGGCAGCGCTGGGCATTGGTGTGGTTTATCATCCGAATCCACTCGATACGAAAGCCATCGGTCCGCTCGTCCGCGATTACGCCGTCACGTTTCTGCTCGCGACGCCGACGTTTCTGCAGCTTTACCTGCGCGGCTGCGCGTCGGCGGATTTCGGCAGCCTGTGCCTGGTGATGACCGGCGCGGAAAAATTGCCCGACCGGCTCGCGACGGCGTTCGAGGAACATTTCGGCATCCGCCCGATGGAAGGTTACGGCTGCACCGAATGCGCGCCGGTGGTGGCGGTGAACGCGCCGGATTTCCGTTCCGCCGGCTTTCATCAGGTCGCCGTCAAACGCGGGAAAATCGGCCACCCGCTGCCGGGCGTGAGCGTGCGCATCGTCAGCCCGGAAAATCCGTGGAGCGAAGAAAATCTGCCGCTCGGCCAGCCCGGCCTGATGCTCGTGCGCGGGCCGAACGTGATGCAGGGCTACCTCGGCAAACCGGAAAAACCGCCGAGGTGTTGCGCGATGGCTGGTATGGCACCGGCGACGTCGCGGCGCTCGACGAGGACGGTTTCCTGCAAATCACCGACCGGCTGAACCGCTTCAGCAAAATCGGCGGCGAAATGGTGCCGCACATCAAGGTCGAGGAAAAATTGCACGAGCTGGCCAATGCGACCGAACAGATGTTCGTTGTCACCGGCCTGCCGGACGAAACGAAGGGCGAACGGCTCGTCGTGCTGCACAAGTTGCCCGATGCCGGGCTGGCATCGTGTTTGGAGAAACTGGCGCAATGCGACCTGCCGAATCTCTGGAAACCGCGCGCCGAGCGATTTTTCCGCGTGGACAATTTCCCGCTGCTCGGCACCGGCAAGCTGGATTTGCGGAAGGTGCGCGAGATGGCGACCCAGCTTGCCTCCGCGGCTGATTAAGCTGGAACGATACCGTAGGACAGGCGTCTCGCCTGTCTCCATCTTCAAAATGTCTCTCACCGTTCCGTACGGCGTTTGCGATTCAGGAAAACATTTGGAAAAGATGAAGGCTGTAAAGTTAGAGACAGGCGAGACGCCTGTCCTACGCGGCATGTCGCGCGCTCGCTACCGGTTTCAACTGCATCATCCCGGTTTGGCACCGTTGTTCTGCATCGGACTTTTTTAGGACGCCAAAAACTTCGGCCTGATCTCCTGTTTCCCTTCGTTCTTGTCCGGATGGGGGATTATGTTAGACATCGGCCCCATGTCCGGCCCGCGCGCCTTGCCCAGCTTGCTCGTGTTCCTGTCGCAATGGCTGGTGCGCGCCTTTGTCGGGCTGGTCACGCGCCTGTTTTACCCCCTGCGCGTGCGCGGACTGGCAAATGTTCCGCGCCGGGGCGGCGTGCTGCTCGTCAGCAACCACGTTTCCTTCGTGGACTGGCTGCTGTTGACGGCGGCGGCGGCCCGGCCAGTGCGCTTTCTCATCAGCAAGGAATTTTATGAACCGCCCTGGTTCAAACCGTTCGTGTGCGTCGCGCGGGTCATCCCCATCCCATCCGGGCTTCGCCCGCACGAAGTGATTCAGGCGATGCAGCGATGCGGCGATGCCATCCGGAACGGCGATGTCGTGTGCGTTTTCGCCGAGGGCGGCATCACGCGCACGGGCACGTTGCAGCCGTTCCAGCGCGGCTTTGAACGCATCATGCAAAACGTGGACGCGCCCATCGTGCCGGTGGCGCTCGATGGCGTGTGGGGCAGCCTCTTCAGCTTTGCCGGCGGGAAATTTTTCTGGAAATGGCCTCAGCAACTCCGGCGTTCCGTGACGGTGAATTTTGGCCAACCCCTGCCGCCCACCGCCACGGCGGATGAAGTGCGCCAAGCCATTGAGGAACTCCTCGCCAATGCAACCACAATGGGACGCGGAGAACGCACCTCGATTAGTTGAGGGTTGAGGGCGTAAAGCCCCATGGGGGCCACGCCCCTTTACGGGGTTGAGAGTTCAAATTCGTAGGACAGGCGTCCCGCCTGTTTCCATCTTCAGAGCTCAAAAAAGTCAGAGACTGGCAGGATGCCTGTCCTACGATCCTCCGCGAATCTCTGCGCCTCTGCGTTGAAATCCGCGCCCATCTGCGTAATCCGCGGTTGAAATCAGAGCGGCAGAAACTCCGGCCGCATCCCCTTCCCATCGCAATGCAAGATGGCCACGCTGCGTTCCGCCCCGAACTTCGGTTTGCCCGCATAGCCGGGATTCAAATACAGCACGCCGTCAATCGTTTCGCCAAAGGTCTTGTGCGTGTGGCCGAACATCAATGCGTCCGGCTGCTCGCGCGCGATGCGCAACCGGAGTTCGTCGGTCAGCGCGCGCGGATTCACGATGTGATGAACCAGAAATTTGCGTCCCGCCAGCGCCGCGACTTCCGTGAGCCGGAAGGTGGGCGAAGCGTCGGTGTTGCCCAGCACCGCCGTGACCGGCGCCACCGCTCCCAGTTCGGCGATGATGCCATCCGACCCGATGTCACCCGCGTGCAAAATGTGCTCCACGCCGGCAAAAAGTCTGAGGACTTTCGGATCAAGAAAACCGTGCGTGTCCGAGATGACGCCAATTTTCATGGAAGTGACATGTGACATGTGGCAGGTGACAAGGGAAAAATTGCGTCGTGCGATTGGTGTCGTCTTATCACCTGTCACCCGGCCTGCCGCGCCGTAACGCAGCGAAGGCGGGTCACGCCTTCGCTTCCTCCGGCGTTTCCTCGGCTTCGGGTTCCTCGTCATCGCGTGCGCCGGCCTTTTTGTCGGCGGGCGATTCCGTGCTTTCCGTCAGTTTGGCCGAGCCGGCAAACAGCGCGGTGAACAGCCCGCCGCTCCCCAGCGTGTTGCGGAACATTTCCCATGTTGTCGGATGCACGTCCAGCCGCCCGGTCGTCAGCGCCTGGATCCAGCCGGCAATCGTTTTGGCGTAGGCCGCGTCCTGCAGCCACGACAGCGTGTTGGTGACGAGATAAAAAATCACCGCGCCCAGCAGACCGCCGAGCAGCAACTTCAAAAACGCCGCGCGCCGTCCGAACCATTTGCCCAGCCCGATCAACCCCGCGTAAATCGCGTAGTTCAGCAACAGGTAGGTGCCGAGGGGCACGACGTGATAATAAAACACGTTCAGGGCCACGTCGGTGGCCAGCATGGTGCCCAGCGGCAGCCACCACGCCGCCGCCCCGCGGAAATACACGCCCGCGCAAAATGCCAGCGCCGTCGCCGCGCTGAAGTTCGGCGGCAGCAACCCCGGCCAGCGGCTCAACGCGAACAGCGCCAGAAAAACCGCCGGCAGCCAGGCATGCCATTTTGCTTTCACTTCTCGGGAGGATAATTCACTGGGCGGGGTGGGCAAGTTTTTCGGTGCATTAGTTGAGGAGTGTCGAGCCTGCTTGCCGCGCCGGAGTATGGCGCGGGCGGGTGGCTCGAACGTTTGGCAAGCAGTGCCAATGCTACGGCCCGCCGGCAGCTTCATGATACACCTTATGCGCGCGGTAAAGTTCCAATAACTTCCGGTTCTTTTGGAGCAAATCCTGTTCGCCCAAAGCCTCGGCCAACGCGCAGGCCTTTTGCGCAGTGGTAAAGGCGTCGTCAAATCGTCCCGCCTCGGCATAGGCGGCGGCGAGCGTTCCTACGAAAATGGTTTTCTTGTAGCCGGTGATTTCACAGGCACGTTCGGCGAGTTGCGTGGCTTCGGCCCCGTTGCGGAACCGCGGGTCTGGACAGGTGGCCAGCAGCCAGGCGAGATTATTGAGGACTTCCGGTTGATCGGGGTTGGAACGGATAGCTTCGTGATAGTGGTCAATCGCCTCCTGAATCTTTCCCTGACTCTCATAAGCCATGGCAAGTTCACAGTGAATCTCGCCAAACCACGGTGTCATTTGCATTGCAAACCGCGGTGTAACTTCCAACGCCTCATTCAATTGCGTGATGCTTTCGCTCATTTTTCCCTCGTCAATCAAAGCCTTGCCCAGGAGGAAATGCACCATGATATTGTGGGTGGTGACGTCCAGCGCGTGCCGGCAAAGGGTTTCGCTGTTCCGCCAATAACGCAATTGCAGGCTGGTCACCACGAGACAGGCGGCCAGGGCCGCCGCCGTAACCGTGCCGCAAATGAATTTCCCGTAAGGCCGGCGGTCAACGAGTTCTTTTCCGCTCCAAACAATCATTACAAACGGCCCGATTAGCGGAATATACGAGTAACGATCTCCCATCGTCTGTATGCCGACCTGCACCAGACCTATCACCGGCACCAGCGTTCCCAGAAACCACAGCCATCCCACAATTAAAAAAGGACGTTGTGGCGCCTGCCAGACCGCCGTCAGTGTGATCAACGCCAGCAATGCCGCCGAGCCCGCAACCTGCCAGGCGGCCCACGTGTGGTACGGATAAAAGAAGGCGAGATGTTCCGGCCAGATCATTTTGCCGAGATAGCGGACATAGGAGACGAGGGCGTTGCCGGCGCGTTCTGAAATCGGGAGATAACTCGCCGGTGACATCGTGCCTGAGTGTCGTTGGACGAGAAAAGTGACCACGCTCGACGCGATTGCCAGCGCGAAAAAGGGCAGTTTCTCCAGTAGTAAATGGTTGAGCGATGAGAGTTGAGGGAAAGAAATTCGCAATCTTGTCACCCGCCACTTGTCACTTGTCACCCTTCCGAACGGCCAGAAATCGAGCAACAAGAGCACAAACGGCC
>JBEKJN010000108.1:0-8641 GCA_050011235.1 Verrucomicrobiota bacterium
CGGCAAAACTCTTTGCCTGTGGATTCCAAAGCACGACCGGGATACCGTAATTTTCGACAAAGTAATCCCAAGCTGCGGTTTCTTGCAAGTCATAGAGGGTCGGATTGTTGTCACCCGAGAACGCATTTGGGCTGAGGTTGGGGTCGTTGCCTTGGAAAAAAACTTTATTTAGGTTTATGCACTTATAGAAGGCAAAATCCGCAATACTGGTGACACTTTTTGGAATCGTGATGCTAGTTCAAGCTGGCGCATCCATAGAACGCATCCGCCGCGATGCTGGAAACATTATTGCCGATTGTGATGCCAGTAAGGTTAGAGCAATCAAAAAACGTATTCGCCATGATGCTGGAAACACTGTTACCAATCGTGACATTAGTTAGGTTGTTGCACTGAAGGAATGCCTCCGTCTCGATATTAGTGACGCTGTTAAGGGGCGTCACGCTAGTCAGGGCGGTGCAGTCCGCGAAAGCATCGGCGCCGATGCTAGTGACGCTGTTGGGGATAATCACGCTGGTCACGGCGGCGCATTCAAAGAAAGCATTGGTTCCGATTCTGGTGACTGCGAGGCTATTGAATGCGCTAGGGATGTTCACCGCACCGCCAGAACCAAGATATTTGTAGATGGTAATATTGTTGTTATTGGTCGTAAAACCTAATTGGCTCAATGGATCCCAGAACGCAGTCAGAAGCCCTCCAAAGTGTGAGCCCCAGCCTGTGGTTCCGAGCACGTGATATGCGATTGTATTGTATTCATTAGAGGAGAACACATCCAAACCAGCACTAGGAGCGTTGCCTGAAAAATAAACTCCCGTGAGGCCGCACTCGTAAAACGCCTCATCTCTGATGCTAGTGACATTAGTGCCAATCGTGACGCTGGTCATTCTGGTGCAGTAAAAGAACGCATTGGTTCCGATGGTAGTGACGCTGTTGGGAATCGTCACGTTGGTCAGGCCACTACAGTATTCAAACGCATACGACCCGATATTAGTGAGACTGCCGGGCATTGTGACGCTGGTCATGCTGGTGCATCTATTGAATGCACCCGACCCGATGCTGGCTACATTGGTGCCTATAGTGAGGCTAGTTATACTGGTGCAGGAATAAAACGCTGAAACCCCAATGCTGGTGACTCTCAAGCCATTGATCGTGGCGGGGATGGACCCTGCCCCGCTGAGACAGCTTGGGTAAGTGATGGTGGCCGTGCCGTTGCCATTGTCCGTATAAGTTAATTGGGCTTCCATCGCGCCGGGCAGCATTAACAGCAGCAGCGCCAGCAACCTCGCGGCGCTGGAAGTCATCAAACGTAGTGGATGGTTAGGCTGCATTTTTTTTAATTTTCTCCTCATATTTCCCCCCATTTTTTGCCATAAACCATAAGCAAACCGTAGCACCCAAGATGACCAACATCACGGTAATCGAAGTGGCAACGCTTCTTTTCCATTCTGAAATCAGGTAAGAGCCAACAAACGCATACCCAATGGACACGCCGTTTCCGATAAGGAAAATGCTGAAAATGCAATTCGGACTCAAGATGTGGTCTCCCACTTTGATGCCCTTCCTCCAAGCATACCACTGCTAAGCAACCTTCAGTGCAAGCCAAATTCCAACGAATTCTGGAAAACCGTGTTTTATGGAGCCAACGTATAGTGACCGCTCAACAAAACCAACAATTTCAGGTAGCCACCAGCCAGAGCGCTGTCTCCAATGTGCTTCGTCGTCGCCAATGCTAATCCACAATCTATCAACTAACCGACGAATGGCGAAATGCCCTATGACGATGGCGAATCCATAGCCAATAACGTATGGAATCCAATCAATCATATAATTGGTGTCGAAAAAATCGTGTCATCGGTGATCCATCTATGGCTAACTATTCAAACGCCATTTGCCCCAATCGTCCATCCCAAAATGAATTCAGGAAAAGAGTTCCCGTCCGCCATCATCTGATTTCCGTCTTCGCCAAACTTCGTGCGCCGAGCCGGCGCGACCCGTTGCCCCTGCGGAATTCGGAATGCGGATGGTAGGGCGCTTCACTCCGTGCGCGCCGTTTCTGTTGCGTGCGAGCGGCGGGCAGAGGACTGCCCGCCCTACCGTAGTGCCGTCGGCGCGGCATCTTTGTAGAATCCCAACCAAAACAAACCCCCAGCCCCATCGGGGCGGCATATTCCGGTCCTTGCGGACGGCCACCAATGTCGCTCCTGAACGGAGCTTGATTTGTTTTGCGACCGCAATCTACAAAGATGCCAGCCCTACGGGCTTGAAAAATCCGTGTCCATCCGTGCCCATCCGTGGTTGAAGATTTATTTGCCCCAATCGTCCATCCCAAAATGAATTCAGGTAAAGAGTTCCCATCCGCCTTCATCAGATTTCTGTCTTCGCAAAGCTTCGCCGCGACAAGTCGGCGCGACCAGTCCGTCCCGTTTGTGGGTGCGCCCCGTCCGCCTTCGTTTTGCTTCCGTCCAGCGCCGTCGGCGCGGCATCTTTGTAGAACCACAACCCAAACATAATTTCAGCCCCGTCGGGGCGGCATATTCCGATGATGTCGCTCCTGACGGAGCTTTGTCGTTTGTAATTTGCCAATCTACAAAGATGCCAGCCCTACGGGCTTTCCCATCGTCCGGCAGGGACGAATCAATTATGGGCCCTTCACCGGGGACGGTGTCCCCGGCTAATTTCCATCCGTCGCTCCGCGACTGCCAAACGCTGCTTGTCCCTGTCATCCATTTGCCGCCCAAGCTGTCTCTTTTTGCACACTCACAAGCTGATCTGGAAGGAAAAATGGTTTTTTCGCGGTTTTTGAAGCAAAAGCAGTCTTTAAGCAACCTTGGTCAGACTTTGGCCTTCCAAGGAAAATGATTTTCCTTACCTTCCAAAAGGTTTTCCTTCCCTTGAAAATGATTTCCTTTCCAAGGGAAATGATCTTCCTTCCCTTCCCAAAGACTTTCCTTCCTTCAAAAATGGTTTTCCTTCCAAGGAAAACAATTCCCCTTCCCTTCCCAAATATTTTCCTTGGTTGGTTAAAGATTTTCCTTCCAAGGGAAATGGTTTTCCTTGGAAGGAAAATGGCGGACAAAGGTTTGTCAGAACTGGAAAATGCCGGAAAACAGACATTTAACGTTTGCGCCACTCTTTCTTCGGCGGTTCCGGCAATCCCTGCGCGCGAAAGGCCGTGCGGAAATGGACCTTGGCGACTTTCGGCAAGTCTTCCGCGCCGCGTTCGGCGACAAATTTCTTTGCCGCTTCATCCACCGCGCTGGAAGCGCCCTTCGGCAATTCCAATTCAAACTGCTTTTCCAGTTTCGCCAGGCCTTTCACAAATCCGTCGCGCGCCAGGATCGAAGCCGCCGCCACCGCCAGGTCCTCTTCCGCCCGATGACGCTGCACCAGCTCGATTTCGCGGCCCAGCGCCATCAACGCCTTCGCCACGACTTCCTTGTTTGATGCGAACTGGTCGCTGATGGCCTTGACCGGCGCGGGATTCATCCGATGCCGCTGACCCATCAGATTTTCAATCACGCGCGCATGGCCCCAAGCCAGAATCGCATTCACACTTTTCATTTTCGCGTAAAGCCGGTTGTAAGCTTCATTGCCAATAACGACGGTGTTCACCACGCAACCGGGCGTTTTGCGAATGCGCTCGGCCAGTTCGGAGATTTTTTTGTCGCTGGAAATGTTCTTGGAATCGCGGATGCCGGCGTCCTGCCAGGCTTTCACGACGCTTTCGTTGATATACGCGCCGGCAATGCACAATGGCCCGAAGAAGTCACCTTTGCCGCTTTCGTCCACGCCGATGCGCGGCAGCAGCAATTCGGGATTCAGAACCGTTTCGTAACCGAGCCGTGCCTGTTTCAAAATCTCCGGTTCCAGCAGGAACTCGATGAATTCCTGCGTCCCCTTCCCTTGCACCACCAGTTTGCCGCTTTCGTAGAAAACGACGTTGGCCTTTTCAGATTCAAACGCGAACCGCGCGTAAGGCACTTCGCGGAATTTCCAATTGTGCGCGCGCAAAGCGGCCTCCAGCGCCGATGCCTGTTCGTCCGTCAGTTTGCTGGTGTAGGAAGTCAGCGGTTTCACTGAAAAACAAATAGCCGCAAAAAGGCACAAAAGACACAAAAAGTTTTGAGACTGGTCAAATGGTGAGGCGAGCGTCCCCGCGAGCCGTTGTCAAAAACCTTTGCCCGAAACGCGGCTCGTCGGTAGCCTCGCCCCACCAAATTGCCGTGCGTGCCAGTTCAAAACTAAGAACTCAAAACTCAGAACTGCAAAAGCTTGTCCCGCTTTTGCTGAACTGGTTTTCCGCCAACGCCCGCGACCTGCCGTGGCGCCGCACCCGCGATCCCTACGCCATCTGGGTTTCCGAAATCATGCTCCAGCAAACCCAAGTCAAAACCGTGATTCCATACTGGAAGCGTTGGATGCGTGAACTCCCGACCATCGGAGCTGTCGCGAACGCCAGCCCGGACAAAACCCACAAGCTTTGGGAAGGACTCGGCTATTACACTCGCGCCCGTAATTTGCAGAAAGCCGCGCAACAAATAGTCGCACGACAAGACGCCATTTCAAATTCCGGTAGGAGACGAGGTGACGAGTCTCAAACTAAAAAGAACTCAGAGATTCCTTCCGCCTTCGCCCGGCTACGGCGGGACAAGCACGTCGTCTCCTACAAATTCCCGGAAAAATGTGAAGACGTTCTCGCGCTGCCAGGTATTGGACGTTACACCGCCGGCGCGATTTGCAGCATCGCCTTCAATCAGCCGATGCCAATTCTCGACGGCAATGTCATCCGCGTGCTGACGCGCATCTTCGGCATCGGAGAAAATCCGAGGGAGAAGAAAACAAACGCGCGGCTTTGGAGGCTGGCGGAAGAGCTGGTGACTCACGTGTCACATGTCACGAGTCACATGTCACGTTCCAAACCGAGGACGAGAACGAAGAACGAGAACGAGGACGATTCGGCGTGTTCACATTTGAATCAGTCCCTGATGGAACTCGGCGCATTGGTTTGCACGCCGCGTAATCCGCACTGCCTGATTTGCCCGGTTAAAAAACTCTGCGTCGCCTTCCGCGAAAATCGCGTCGAAGCATTGCCGAACCTCGGCAAACGTGCGATGGCTACGGCCCGCCACTTTGTTGCCTTTGTCGCTGAGCGGAACGGGCGTCTTCTTGTCCGGCAACGGCCTGCCGGCGTTGTGAATGCGCATTTGTGGGAATTCCCAAACGTTGAAATTGGAACGCGGCTCTTCGAGCCGCAGCACACCCGATTGCAGAACACCGCTGGAAAGATTCCTGCGACTGATGGCATACGAACGCGCTGCGGGTCGGGAGACCCGCGCTCCGAATTAGTCGCGAACGCTGCGACGCAAGTTCTCGGTTTCACATCAACTAAACTGGCGCCGCTCTGCACCGTAAAACATTCCATCACGCGTTATCGCATCACGCTGGAAGCCTTTCGTGTGCGATTTGGAGAGGCGAGCTCCGCGAGTCCCAAAAATTTCAGAATGGGGCGTTGTGGAACTCCGCCCTCCGAGGCTGACAAAGTTTGGCTTCCACTATCGAAACTGAATTTATTGGCTTTCACTGCCGCACACAAAAAAATCCTCACACATTTGAAACACGACGGCCGGCATTTAAGGTAGCACCCGCCTCGGGCGGGTTTTGTTCGGCGTCCCGCCGAATTGGAGCAGCACACCGAAGGTTTCGGGCGTGACGCCCAAAACAACCCGCGAGACGCAGGTGCTGCTAAAAAAACTCGCCAGTTTTGCCGCCAATCGTATCTTATCCGACTGATGATTTACTTCGATTACAACGCCACCGCCCCGGTGATGCGCGAGGCGCGCGAAGCCTGGCTGGAGGCGACCGAGAAAATCGGCGGCAACCCGTCCAGCATGCACCAGTTCGGCGCGCGGGCGGAGCGGGCCATGACCGATGCGCGCGAAAAGCTCGCCGCGTTCCTTGGCTGTCATCCGCTGGGCATCGTTTGGACCAGCGGCGCGACGGAGGCGAACAACACGGTCCTGCACCATTTTGCCCATACGCTTGATCCCGCAAAGCGGGACGAAGTCTGGGTTTCCGCCATCGAACATCCGTGCGTCATGGAATCGGCGCAGCATTATTTCGGCAAGCGCGCGCGGCTCATTCCAGTCACGCGCGACGGCGTGATTGATTTGGACTGGCTCACGATTGAATTGGCCGACACGCGTCCCGGGCTCGTCGGCGTCATGGCGGCGAACAACGAAACCGGCGTCATTCAGCCGTGGCGCGAGGTGATGGCGATTTGCCGGCAATACAAAGTGCCGTTCTTCTGCGATGCGGTGCAATGGCTTGGTAAAATGCCGGCCAAGGGTTTGGGTGAATGTGATTTTTTAAGCGGGGCAGCGCACAAATTCGGCGGCCCGCGCGGCATCGGCTTTTTAAAGGTGCCGCACCGGAGTCACGTCACTCCCCTGCTCCTCGGCGGCCAGCAGGAAGGTGGTCGCCGGGCCGGAACGGAAAACGTCGCGACCATTGTCGCCATGCTCGCGGCCCTGGAAATCCGGGAGAAGCAGATTGCCCGCGGCGAACACATTTTGCGCGGTGTGTGGCGCGTCAATTTTGAGCGGCAGCTTTTGCATGCGGTGCCCGGCACGACCATCGTGGGCGCAAACATGCCACGCCTGTGGAACACCGTTTCCGCGCTCATGCCCGAAGGCGACCGCAAGCATCAATGGGTGGTGAAACTCGACAAGGCGGGATTTGCCGTGTCCACCGGCTCGGCCTGCACCACCGGCACGGAGGAACCGTCGCACGTGCTCGCGGCAATGGGATTCAAGGCCGGGCAAGCTGTCCGCGCCGTGCGGTTCAGCGGCGGCTGGGAAACCGGCGAAGCCGACTGGGACACGCTTGCCGAGGGCGTGGCCAAAGTTCACGCCGAGATGCATCACGGCAAGACGCACGCGACCGTCTGACGGTTTTACGGCTGGTTGAGCAACCGCACCTCGCGTTGCGGGAAAGGAATCTGGATGTTGGCTGCGCGGAACTGTTCGACAATGGCCTGATAAACCTCCGCTTGGGCCGAAACGAAATCATCCACCGACGTCCACGGTTTGATGGCGATATTGATGGACGAATCCGCCAGCATCGTCACGCCAACAACCGGAACGGGTTCTTTGAGCACACGAGGATTGCGGGCCAACACTTCCCGAACGATGACCAGGGCCTCGCTGATGTTGGTGCCGTAGGCAACGCCCACGGACAGATCATGCTGCCGGACATTGCCGTAGTTGTGCAAAATTTCACCGACGATTTTCCGATTGGGAATGACGACGCGCGACTGGTCCACATGCACCAGCGTGGTCGAGAAAAGTTCGATTTTTGTCACCTGCCCCGATACGCCGGCAATCTCGATGTATTCGCCAATACGGAAAGGTTTGGTGAAAATAATCGTCAAGCCGGCAACCAGATTGCCGAGCACGCCTTGCACGGCCAAACCGACACCGACACCCGCAACGCCGACACCCGCAATCAGCGCCGTTACATCCATCCCCGCCGTGCCCAACGCCACGACCAACGCCATCGCAATGACAAGCAGCCTCACGATGCGCACCAGCAACGTCCGCATCGGCGGTTCCATCGCCTTGTGCGTCAGCCAGCGATCAATCAGTTTGCCAATCCAGCGTGCGGCAATCAAACCGATCACCACAACGATGAACGCTGAAATGAGCGCGCCAGCGTGGCTGATGACGTATTCAATCAGTTTGTCCTGCCACGGAGCAGAGCCGGTAGTAGTTTTTGTTCCATCCATAAGTCACTTTGAATTGACGACCACGGTTAAATGAAATTTGCCGTCGCACGTCAATACCTGAATGATTGACGCCGCCCGTTTTTTTTGCCAAGCTGCCGCCGGTATGACCACCAAAACCCGCAATTGGCTGATTGCGCTTTTCATTTTGGCGTCACCATTCATGTTCTTCCTGGGTCTCCTGCTTTTCTGGACCGCTGAACCGCTCCCGCCCCTCGCGCCCCTGCCCAATCCGAACGGATACGAAGATTTGGTGAAGGCCGGAAAGTTCGTGACGGCTGACGCCGGCGACTGTGATAAAATGGACGAAGCGCAATTGCGCGACCTGGTTGGAAGAAACCATGAAGCGTTATCGCTTGCGCGCGGTGGTCTAAGCAATGAATGCCGGGTATCGTTACAATTTTCGACAAATTATGTGAATATTCATTTGGAAGAGCTGACTGACTTGAAAAAATTGTCACAAGCCTTCGTTGCTGAAGGCCGGTTGGCTGAAATGGAAAATCGCCCCAACGATGCGGTTAAATCTTATTTAGACGCCATTCACACGGGCATCGAATCTGGACAAGGCGGAATTTTAATTGATGAGTTGGTTGGAATAGCCATTGAAGCAAGGGGAACAAGTTCCCTGCAAAAGCTGGTCGGTAAACTCGATGCCGAATCCTGCCGCGAAACTGCCGCAACGCTGGAAATCCTGGATTCTCAAAGACAAACTTGGGCGGACATTTTGCAGCAGGAGAACGCCTGGTCGCGCAGAACATTTTCCAGTCCTCGTTACCGATTGGCTGAACTGATGGCGTCCGGTTCGGCAAAGAAAGACGCCCAAAATGGTGTCGAATGGAAATTTGAGAAGCAACAAGCCAACAC
>JBEKJN010000109.1:0-8570 GCA_050011235.1 Verrucomicrobiota bacterium
CCACTTGCGAACCTTCTCCGTGTCCGCGCCGGTCAGGACCTCGATGACGTGGTTCAAACCGACACCAAACCGGGTTTTCTCGCGGATGCGATAAACGCAGGAGAGAAATTTTTGCGCGGCAACCGTGCCATCGAACGTTTCGCGCGGCGAAAGGCAGTTGTCGCAGGCACCGCAGTTCGCTTCGGTAGGGCTGACCTGCTGGTCAGCCTGGACGCGCGGCAGCGCGTCCCTACCAGATTCAGGGGAAACTCCGCCAAACTTCTCGCCAAAATACGCCAGCAGTTCGCGCCGCCGGCAACCCGCGCATTCCGCGTAATGCACCATCTTCTGCAATTGTTCGCGCGCAATCTGTTGTTCCTTCGGATCCGGCTTTTCGTCGATGAACTGCGTTTGCTTGATCACGTCGCCCGCACTGAAGAGCAGCACGCATTCACTGGGCAGACCATCGCGGCCCGCGCGGCCGGTTTCCTGGTAATAACCCTCGATGTTTTTCGGCAGATCGTAATGCAGGACGAAGCGGACGTTCGGCTTGTTGATGCCCATGCCGAAGGCGATGGTCGCGCAAATCACGCGTACGTCGTCGCGCAGAAACAGTTCCTGGTGCTCGGAGCGTTCCTTCGGCGTCAGCCCGGCGTGGTAGGGACGGGCCTTCACACCGTCCTCGTTCAAACGCCGGGCCACGCTCTCGGCGGATTTGCGCGAGTGGCAATAAACGATGCCGCTTTCCTTCGGTCGCGCGCGGACAAATTCCAACACCTGGTCATACGGTTTGTTTTTGGCCAGCACGCGGTAGGTGAGGTTCGGACGGTTGAAGCTGGCGACATAGCAGCGCGGCTCACGCAATTTCAATAATTTGACGATGTCCGCGCGCACGCGCCCAGTGGCCGTGGCGGTGAGTGCCATCATGGGGACTTTCGGAAACAGTCCGCGCAAATCGGCAAGCTGGCGGTATTCCGGGCGGAAATCGTGTCCCCATTCGCTGATGCAATGCGCCTCGTCAACGGCGAGCAGGCTGACGTTCCAGCGTTGCAAATCGGACAAAAACCCGGAAAGCATCAGCCGCTCCGGCGCGGCGTAGAGCAGGCGGTATTGGCCGTTGTGCAAACCACGCAAACGCTTCCGCGACTCCTCCGCCGCCAGCGAGGAATTCAAGAACGTGGCCGGGACCCCGGCGGCCTGGAGCGCGTCCACCTGGTCCTTCATCAACGCGATCAGCGGCGACACCACCACCGTGAGGCCATCGTGCGCCAGCGCGGGCAGTTGGAAGCAGAGCGACTTGCCGCCGCCCGTCGGCAGCAGCGCAAACACGTCGCGGCCGGCCAGCGCGTCGCGGATGATTTCCTCCTGCAGCGGACGGAAGGAAGTGAATCCGAAATATTGTTTGAGCAACGGCAGCAGCAGCGGCGGGGCTTCGGCTTTCATGGCGGCCAAAGTAAAACAGGCGGGTTGGAGTTCAAGCTTTAGCTTGTCTGGAAGTGCAGCGGCTGAAACAAGCTGAAGCTTGAACTCCAACTCAGTGATACTCCTGCAACGTCTTCACGCCGTAGCCAGATTTTTTGAGTGCAGCGATGCCGAGCACGGCGGCCTTTGCGCCGCTCAACGTCGTCATGATGGGTGTGCCGGTGTAGACGGCGGTGGTGCGGATTTTGATTTCGTCGGCGCGCGGCGTGGCGCCGGAAGGCGTGTTGATGACGAACTGGATTTCTTTGTTCTTCAGCAGGTCAATCGCGTTCGGCCGGCCTTCGGTGAGCTTGAAAATGCGCTGAACTTTCAGCCCCGCCTTTTCCAGAACGGTCGCCGTGCCGCCGGTGGCGACCAGCTCGAAACCTAAATCGGTAAATTGTTTTGCCACCGCCGCGACTTCCTTTTTGTGCGCGTCGCTGACACTGATGAAAACTTTTCCGCCGAGCGGCAGCGGCGAGCCGGCGGCCATCTGCGACTTTGCGTAGGCGATGCCGAGGTCGGCGTCCAGCCCCATGACCTCGCCGGTCGAGCGCATTTCCGGCGAGAGCAAAATGTCCTGTCCGTGAAAACGGTTGAACGGGAAAACCGATTCCTTCACCGCCCAATACTTCCGCCGGATTTCCTTCGTGAAACCGAGTTCCTTGAGTGTCTTGCCGGCCATGACCTTGGCCGCAAGTTTCGCCAGTGGCACGCCGATGGCCTTTGATACGAACGGCACGGTGCGCGACGCGCGCGGATTCACTTCGAGGCAATAAACCGTGTCACCTTTTACCGCGTATTGCACGTTCATCAGGCCGATGACTTTCAACTCGCGCGCCATGGCGTGGGTATAATCGCGGATCGTCTCGATGACCTTTTTCGACAGCGAATGCGGCGGCAGCACCATCGCGGCATCGCCGGAATGGACGCCGGCAAACTCGATGTGTTCCAGCATGCCACCGATGACAATAGTGCCCTCGTCCGGCTTTTTGAACTGGCCGACATCAGCAATGCAATCCACGTCCACCTCCGTGGCGTCCTCCAAAAATTTGTCCACGAGCACCGGGCGTTTCGGCGAGGCCTCGACGGCGAAGCGCATGTAATGCTGAAGTTCGGCGTCGGAATAAACAATTTGCATCGCGCGGCCGCCGAGCACAAAGGACGGACGGACCAGAATCGGGTAGCCGAGTTTTTTGGCGACCTTGAGCGCCTCGGTTTCGTTGGTGGCGATGCCGTTGGGCGGCTGCGGAATTTCGAGCTTGTCGAGCATCGCGGCGAAGAGCTTGCGGTCCTCGGCGGTTTCGATGCCCTGCGGCGAGGTGCCGATGATGTTGACGCCGTTTTTCTGGAGGCTGAGCGCGAGGTTGAGCGGCGTCTGGCCGCCGAATTGCGCGATGGCGCCCCAGCATTGTTCGCGTTCGTAAATGTGCAGCACGTCTTCGAGCGTGAGCGGCTCGAAAAAAAGCTGGTCGCTCGTGTCGTAGTCGGTGGAGACGGTCTCCGGGTTGGAGTTGACCATGATGGTCTCGAAGCCGTCTTCCTTGAGCGCAAAGGCGGCATGGACGCAACAATAGTCGAATTCAATTCCCTGCCCGATGCGGTTCGGTCCGCCGCCGAGAATCATCACTTTTTTCTTCGGCGTCTTTCTGACCTCGTCGTCGCCGCGGTCGTAGGTCGAATAATAATACGGTGTGTAAGCCTCGAACTCGGCGGCGCAGGTGTCCACGAGCCGGTAGCTTGGCACGAGGCCGAGTTTTTTCCGCCGCGCGCGGATTTCATCCTCGGTGGCGCCGGTCAAATGGGCGATTTGCCGGTCGGAAAAACCCAAACCTTTTGCTTTGGCCAACAATTCAGGATTCAGTGGCGGCATTTTGCCCGAACAGTAAGCCGCAAAGTATCCGTCGTGTCCAGCGCGATTGCCCAAATCCGCTTGCCGCCCGGGCCCGTTTACGTTACGAAAACGGCGATGAAAAGATTCGGACGCGCGCTGTTGTGGCTGACGTTGTTCACCCCCACCTTTGCTTCCGCGCAAATTGATCCCGTCAAGCGCGACCTGATTCAGATTGGCTACAACGCTGCGTTCGAAGGTCGCGCCCCGCTGGCCGGCTACGCGTTTTTTTATCACAACCAGCCGGATTTCCTGCAAACGAACCTGACGTTGCGGCTGGCGGTCGCACCGGTTTATCTCGATTCGGAGCTGGGCTTCGTTGGCGGACTGGGACCAAACACGGATTTCGCCATCGGCGTGGCTGGCGGCGGTTTTGCGGACAGCTACAACGAGATTCGCGGCGGCACCTATTTGCAAAGCGAATCGTTCGACGGCAACGGCGGGGAAATCTCCGCGAGCGTTTATCATCTGTTCAATCCCGGCGACGAAATTCCGCTGAACTTTGTTTTGCGCGGCACGGCGCATTATACCTTTTACAACCGCAACGACGACACGGCGACCAATTTTGCACTGCCCGGCGACCACGGCGATTTCAGCGTGCGCACCGGCCTGCGCTGGGGCGGCGTCGAGCCGACTTTGTTTCCGCCGCTCGCGATGGAATTATCCGTCTGGTATGAAGGCCATCTGCGCAGCGATTCCGGCGCGTATGGTTTTGGCGGCGACCGCGAACTCAAGGAGCAATCGCATCTGTTTTGGGCGGAAGCAGCGCTGGCTTACACGCTGCCCAAAAGCCAGCAAAGTTTTTACGTCCGCCTGACGGCCGGCACGAGCGTGGACGCCGACCGTTTCAGCGCGTATCGGCTCGGCGGATTTCTGCCGCTCATCGCGGAATTTCCGCTGTCGCTGCCCGGCTATTTTTATCAGGAAATCAGCGTGCGCCAGTTTGTGCTCCTCAACGCCAATTACCTTTTGCCGCTCGACGAAAAAAAATGCTGGAACATTGACGTCAACGCCGCCAGCGCGTTTGTGGATTATCTGCCGGGCCTCGAGCAGCCCGGCAACTGGCTCAATGGCGTGGGCGGCGGCATTTTATATCATTCGCAGTCCGACCACTGGAAAATCATGCTCAATTACGCCTACGGCATTGACGCCATCCGCTCGCACGGGCGCGGCGCCAACAGCATCGGCCTCCTGGTGCAATTCGATCTCGGCCGCAAGCACAGCCAGAATTTCAATTCCACGCAGCCATCGCTCTGGCGTGGCTGGCAGCGAATCTTCGATTGAAAAATCGCCACCGCCATTTCCAAAATCTGCTTGCGCGTCATCGCGTGGACTGCTTCATTATGCAACCAAGGCGCATATGGTGGAATTGGCAGACACGCTACTTTGAGGTGGTAGTGGGGCAACCCGTGCAGGTTCAAGTCCTGCTATGCGCACCATTCTGAATTTCCCCGCCCCTTTGCATCAAATCGGGCTTCGTCACCGCAAGTGACAGCCGGTGGCGGTCATTCAGGATTGAACCTTGGAAATATGCGCACACGGAAATGTTGGCACCGCGAATCTTGACGTTGCGCGCGCAATTGCCGTGCGTAATAATCCCGGTGTGCAATTCGTAACTCGTTCAATCTGCGCAGCCATCCTGGTTACACTGGCCCTGGCTTTCAAAGTGTCGGCCCAGGCGCCCCTGCTGGTTTATGACGACGGTCTGCAAAACGGTTTTTCGGATTGGAATTGGAAGTCCCACAGTCTCATTAACACTTCATCCGTCCATTCCGGCGCGTTTTCCATCAGTGTAAACGCCACCAACTGGTCGGGACTTCAACTTCACCACGACGATTTTGACACCAGTCCCTATGCCAGCCTGAGTTTTTGGGTCAACGGCGGCACCAACGGCGGACAGCGGTTACAGGTCCAGGCGCTGCTCGGCAACAGCAATCCGCCGGCTGACGTCTATTACCGGTTCACACTCCTGCCCGGCACCTGGCAGCAGATTACCGTTCCGCTGGCGTCACTCAGCGTGGCCGACCAGACCAACTGCACCGGCTTTTGGATTCAAATGACCCCTGACTGTCCGAACGGCACTTTCTACGTGGATGACATCCAGTTTGACGCAAAACCCGCGGCGATGTCCGCCACCGCGAGTACGAACACCACTGCTGCCATTACTACGGCGGGCGCGACCGCGCGCGCGGAAGGAGCAAATTGGAACGTCATCGGCTGGTGCATCGCCGGCGCGCTCATCGTCATTACCGCATTGCTGGCGTGGCTGGTTGTCATGTTGCGACGGAGCGGCTTGGGCACAGCAAAGGCGCCCGTGTCGTCGCCAGCCTTCCTGCCACAAATCGGCCTGAGGCCGGATGCGGGCGTTGCTCCGGGCGCATGGCCGCATTTGCTCGCTGCCGAAACGTTGACCAAACCGCAGGCGCAGGCGCTTCGTGAGAAAATGGCATCGGAGCTTGCTGAATTTGCGAAGCAAAGCCTCGTGCAGGGACTCTATTCGCAACGGAGCAAATTGATCGAAGCGCAGCAAAAAGCCCAGCAGGAGCTTGCCGAACTTGAGGCGCGGCTGGCCTCGCTCCACTTGCCTTTGCAGGGGCGCATTCGGGCTTATGAAGCGCGCATTGGTGAACTCGAAAAGGCGCTGGAGACGCGCGACGAGGAAATGCGCGAGATGATCCAGGCGACCCTTCTGCTCGTTCGCGAGCGGCTGGAAAAGGAAAAGGCTGGAGGCTACGACGCCCCCCGGTTCAATTGATTCGGACCCGGGCGTGAAGGCGGCTTTGCCGCGGCCGGGGAAGGTTCAAGTTCACATCCGCGCCCGTGAAGCGACGAATTTCTCGATGTATTTGCCCAGCAAATCCGCTTCCAAATTCACCGCATCGCCCACCTGGCGTTCGCGCAACGCCGTGATTTCGTAAGTGTGCGGAATGATCCAGATGCGAAAACTTTTTTTGTCCACGCCCGCGACCGTCAGGCTGATGCCGTCCACGGCAATCGAACCTTTGAAAACGACGTAGCGCATCACTTCCGGCGGTGCGGCGAGGTCGAGCACGTGGTCCTGTCCCGCGCGTTCCCAGCGGATGATTTTGCCGACGCCGTCAATGTGGCCGGTCACGAAATGTCCGCCAAACTCGCCGTCGGCACGCAACGGCCGCTCCAGATTAACGAGTGAGCCGGCCTTTGCGAATTGCAGGTTGGTGCGCCGCCACGTTTCCTGGAGCAAATCAAATTGAACCAGTTTGAATCTGCCGCGCGTGGAAACTTTTACGGCGGTGAGGCAACAGCCGTTCACGGCGAGGCTGCCTCCGGGCTTCAGACCGCGGCCGGTCACGTTGGCGCGCACGATCAGTTCAATGGACTTCGCCGCCGGTTTGATGCGCTCGACGATGCCAGCTTCTTCAACAATGCCTGTGAACATAAAGTAGGTCAGGCGTCCCGCCTGACTCCAGATTGTGGGGAAATTTCCCTCAGCACGCCAGAACGTTCAGCAGTTGGAGACAGGCAGGATGCCTGTCCTACTCCACCCGCGCCGTCAACAATAAGTCCGGGCCGAGCCGCTTCCACTCGACGTCGCGAAGTTGCAGCGCATCCGCCAAGGATTTCGCGCCTTCGCCGGCCACGGCCTTCCGCGAATCCCGTCCGCCCAGAATTTTTGGCGCGTAGAAAAACGCGACGCGGTGCGCCAAGCCACCGAGCAGAAACGACGCATTGACCTCGCCGCCGCCTTCGACCAACAAGCTCGTGACGTTTTCCGTGCCCAGCTTTCGCATGAACCATCGAAGATCAACTTGGTAGGGCGTGCAGTCCTCTGCGCGCCGCGAGCGTGGTGTGACTTTCGATAACGGCGCGCTGGGGACAGCGCGCCCTACCTTGGTCGTTGGCGCAACCAGGACGTTCACGCGTTTCGCCAGCGCCGCCACGCGACTCTTTGGCGCATGTTTGCTTACGACGACGGTGGTCAGCCCGGTAAGTTTATCGCTCACCACTTTCGCGTTCAGCGGCGTCCGCGCCAGCGAATCGAGAATTACTCGGCGAAGCCGCTGATTTTCCTTCTGACCTCTCACTTCTGACTTCGCACTTCTAAATGTCAAACCCGGATTATCGGCAAGAATCGTATTAATCCCAACAAGGACTGCATCGCTGCCTTGCCGGAGTTTCATTCCATAAGCGCGCGCTTTCTCGCCGGTGATCCATTTTGATTCGCCGCTGGCCGTGGCGATTTTGCCATCCAACGTCATCGCCGCTTTCACTGTGACAAATGGCGTGCGATGGATAATCCAGTGATTGAACGCCTCGTTGAGCCGCGCGCATTCATCCGCAAGAATTTGGTGGGGCGAGCGTCCTCGCGAGCCGCCAACTTTGGTAGGGACGGCGCGCTGCGCCGTCCGGTCATCGCGGCGCGATGCCCCCACCTTGGTCACCACCATCCCAGCGCGTCGCAAAATCTTGAAGGCCCGCCCGGAATGTTTCGGGTTCGGGTCAGTCGCACCGATGACGACGCGTTTGATTCCTGCCGCGATGATGGCATCGGTACATGGCGGCGTGCGGCCGTGTGTGGAACACGGGTCGAGTGTGACGTAAAGCGTCGCGCCTTTGGGATTGTGCCCGCGCTTGTGCGCATCCCGGAGCGCCTCGATTTCTGCGTGCGGCAGACCGGCGCGCCGATGCCAGCCGCGCCCGATGATTTTGCTGCCCTTCACCAGCACCGCGCCAACCATCGGATTCGGCGAGGTCGTGCCGTGACCGCGCCGGGCGAGGCGGAGGGCAAACCGCATGAATTGGGCGTCAGACATTGCAATTGGTTTTTTGCTACTTGACCTTTTTGAGATTCAACTTGAAAAATTCATCTGGGAACTCTTGGAACTGTTCACCCTTTCCAGAAAGTTTTATTATTAAATGAAGTTCTCGGTAAAACCACTTTAGCGTAAAAACAACGTCCTCAATTTCCTTTTCAGTAATGTCGAGTGATTTGAGATTCTTTGGGTGCATAAGATTATCGCGCAACTGAACTGCGGATTGAATTCGGCTCCATTGATCCCCCTTTTTTACTCGATGTGTTACACCATGTGCCTCAGCGAAACTATTGAAGCAGAATAGGAGGTTTGGGAGAAATGGAGTTCTTAAACTTTGAAATCGAATCTCTCCCATGTCATTTATAAAATATGTTTCGCCACTGAGGACAGAAAGCTTTCCAGGTGCTATCTCTAATCCTGTAGCAATTGAGCCAAAAAGTTTATTT
>JBEKJN010000110.1:0-8526 GCA_050011235.1 Verrucomicrobiota bacterium
AGACATTGGAGAAAAAGAACATATCAATGTCATCAACTGACCCATCCTCGCATCCGAAAGGAAAGGCCGCGAAGAGTTACCTCGGCATCGCACTGGTCATTGGCGGGTTGCTATTTCTTTCGACGGACTGTAAGCAATCCTCTGGGCCCACGAGCCACGACGAGGCTTTCAGCAATGGCAAGCTCCTCACGGTTTCGGCGAGTGATTTGAAAAACACTGTTGTGGCTGCCACCATCAACGCTCCGCTTAAACAAGGAAAGAACGTGGTGTGGTGCGGGACGTTTCAAATGGCATGGAATGAAGCATGTACACTGGTTGGTGAGGATCTTCATTTCGATTCGGACCCTCCGATCGTCACCGAACTTAACAAAAAAGCTTTCAGGAAGGATGATCTCGACACGGCGAGTTATGTCACCTTGGCCGGTTTTGTGAAGGACGGCATTCACCAAAAGATCAGCCGGGCTTTGCAGGAAAAATTTGGCGGGACCGCCCAGCCACACTCCATCCCTTCAGAGAGCCTGACGCCGCGTCCGCAAGACATCGTGGCCTACTCCCTACCTGTTCAAGAATCTTGAATTCGCAGTGCCTTTCGAGCAACTTGACCAGCCCTTGCACTTTGGCAACGGCGAGGTGTCGGCTTTTGGCTTGGGCATCCGGAAACAAGCTCACGAACAAATGGCCCCGCAGGTTTTGATTTTGGATAACAGCGGGCCGGATGACTTTGTGATCGAACTAAAAACCAAGTCACAGGGTGACCGGCTGATTCTTGCTAAAATTCAGCCGAAGGCGAGTTTGGCCGAAACGGTTGCCGACGTGAAAATCCGATCCAGTTCCACCAACTCGCAAACATGCATACCTGAAGATGAATTGGCAGTTCCAAAGTTCAACTTCGACATCACCCGAGAGTATAGTGAGGTCGAAGGAGCGAAGCTGATCGTTCAAAATCCGAAGGTCGCTCGTGACTTACAGGTAACGAGTGCTTTGCAGGACATCCGCTTTCAGATGGACGAGAAGGGTGTCAGCCTTAAGTCGGAGTCGCACATGGCTTTTGGCTGTGCCAAGCTCCCCACTCCCAGTCACGTCATGATTTTCGACAAGCCCTTCCTCATCGTTCTGGAACGCGTGGGTGCCACGGCTCCATATTTTGCAATGTGGGTCGATAATCCCGAACTTCTTGTACCGTGGTAGAAAGTTGCCTTGGAAGCGAGGCTTTGATTTTATCGCGCCGGGTAAAAGTTCAACACGCCAACGCCCGCCAACGCCCGCCCTTGTCAGGCTGGTTTTGCGGGTTTATGGTCCCGCCGGAGCAGCTCAAGCCCATCCGGCACGGAAACGGAAAAATCGAGCGGATGAACACGCCGACATGGAGTTGAACAGAAGGCAACGAAGGGAACGAAGAAAGAAATTCCTGGTCTTTGTTTGCTTCGTTTTCTTCTGTAAGAGTTTTTTGCCTTTTGCGGCTCAAGCCGGAGTTCTACTCCAAAGTCCGGACAAGCGAGGCGCCTGTCCTGCGTTATTTGCACTGCGAATCAAGCTGCCACTGCCACGTGTCGCGCGTGGGCGATTTCGTCCTTGGCAATCTGCCGAATCTGATTGGCCAGCAACGTGACGACGGCAATGGTTTTGCCGGCGAGTGTCATAAATTCCACCGTGCAGCCCTTGCCGCCTTCGTGAACGAGCACGACCGTGCCGAGGTCGCCCGCGCTCAAGCCGTGTTCCGGCAGGTCGGTCGTCAATACCACGCTGTCCAATTCTTTAATCATCGCATCAGGCATCCAACGGATAGGCCGTGGCTAATGTAGCAGTTTCTTCATTATTGGCAACAAACCAAACGGCGCGCACTTTTGGCGCGCGGCCGTCCGGCGCGGGCAGCGCGCCTTCAATTACAAAATTCCGTCCGAACGGCGTCGGCACGGTTTCGACAATTTCATGTTTGCGCGCGTGATTCAGCAAAGCCGAGGCAAGTGTTTCCCACGCTTCAAGTTTGAATCCGAAACTGCGAAAGAATTCCGCCTTGTGCTGGCCGTCACGGTGCGTGGTTGAAAGCAGGTAATGCGTGATTTTCCTGCCCGGCACGACGGCGCGCTCAACATTCGGCAATTTCATTTTGCGACTCATGTTTGCAAATTCCACCGTCGCCGCAAGGATTCCTTCACGGCTTTGATTTCGCCGCGCCGGGCAAAAGTTCAATACGCCCCTTTACAGGTTCGCGCGCGGGGACTAAAGTCGTTACATGGCTGCTGAATACGACACGACCGAATTTGTGGACACCGATTTTCAAACCCAGAAATCACCTTACGGGAACCCCGCGCCCGCCGGCGACCCGCTCCGCGCGCCCACGCGCGAGGAGGTGGACCGCAAGGTCGTCGAGGCGCAGCAAAAGCTCGCCGAACTCAAACGCGCGCAGGAGGGTTTGGAACGCGAACGCGCCGCGCTCGAGGAGTTGCGCCGCCGCCAGAATGAGTTTCAAACCGGCCGGCAGGAAATGGTGCATAGCCTCACGCGTGGCCTTGGCCTGCTCGAAGAGGCCGAGTTCAACGCCCGCCGCGACGCCGAGCAAATGGTCAAAACCGTCACTGATTTCCGCGACGCCCTCGACAAGCTCCAAGCCATCCACGACGAAACCTGGAACAAGGAAACTTTCAGCGTCGAACTCACGCGCGCGCTGACCACCATCGAAAACGCGCGCATGGAATGGAACGCTGCGCGGCTCAAGTTTCCCATCCTCTCCGGCGAAACACCGGCAAACCCGGAAACCGAAAACGCACTGCTGCCCGCCGCGTCACCCTTCGCCAACATGAATTTGGGTGAGCTATGCAAAGTCGGTTTCGGGTTGACGTGGCCGCTGGCGCTCGTCGCGTTGCTTGCGCTTGGTTTGATGCTGGCCGTTTTGTTGCGTCACTGACGCTTGAAGTCGTATGGCGTTCGCGAAGAAAAAGGCGAAAACGGTTGACCCGATTTCCGACCGCGCACGCACCTTGAACGGCCAGATCGCCGCGCTCGAAGCCGAAATCAAAAAGCTCGACACGCAGATTCAGCACACTCCCACGCCGCGTCTGCGTTCCACCGCCTTTCCACACGGCGCGACCATTGACCGCACGCATGAATCGCCGCCGCCGTTTCCGCCTGCACAGGAACCAGTCTTTGAGGAGGTCAAACCGCTCCCGGCCACCGACGATACCGCCACGCCCGACCAGTTCAACGAACTCGGCGTGCGCAAATACGATTTGCCCGCACTCATCCAGCGTCTTCGCCGGCGTTTCAGCCGGCCGGTGGCTTCCAACCCGCGGCTCGTCACCTATCTGGCCGCCGGTGGCGTTCGCGGCCTGCGCCCGTTGCGATACGAAAAGCGCGTGGCAAGGAACCGGGTCATTCTTTTTGCCGGTATCCTGTTTGCGCTGTTGCTTGGCACGCTCTTGGTCTATCTCCACCACTAATCGAACATGCCTTTGAAAAATCAACTTTTCCAACTGCCTATTTCCACGTCCGATGGCCAATTCATCGCGCGCTATTCCGCCAAGGGTCTGGCTGAACTGAGCTTCCCATCGGTGGGGCGAGCGTCCCCGCGAGCCGTTGGCAGTAGGAGACAAGGTAACGAGTCTCAAAATTCTTCGATTCCCAAGGCGTCAGTCAGAGACTCCTCACGTCGTCTCCTACCTATTCCCACCCAAATTCTCCGCTGGCATCGCGCGACGGCGGCTGGATTGAAAAGCTCCCTGGCCGGGCGCAAACCGAAAAACCTGCCGCCGCTTGATTTGGCCGGAACGGAATTTCAGAGGCGTGTCTGGTATGCGCTGCGGAAAATTTCCGCTGGCCAGGCGAAAAGCTACGGCGAAATCGCGCAGACGATTGGCAAGCCCAAGGCTGTCCGCGCGGTGGGTGGCGCGTGCGGAGCGAATCCGGTCCCGATTTTTGTACCGTGCCATCGCGTCCTCGCGGCGAACAAAAAACTCGGCGGCTTCTCCGGCGGATTGGATTGGAAACGTAGCCTGCTCGCGCGCGAAGGCATTTATTTTTAGCCGCAACGCGGCGATTGACAATAGCCCGGCGTTTCAACGCCGGAATTTCTTGCCCCATAATTTACCCGTCCGGAAGGAACGGCTGGTTCAACCGCCCCTTCGGGGCTTTGCCGGTTTTGGGCGTTTACCCGCAGTTAAAACTGCGGGCTATTTTCATCCGCGCCACCGGCGCTTGGTTGCATATTTTCAGCCCGCCGTCAGCCGGATGATTTCGCGCAGTGGCGTGTGCGGACGGAACTTCACAAAGCGTTCGAGTTTTTTCACCAGCGGCTTGCGCCGCCGCATGTCGTCAAAGTCTGGTGCGCCAGTCGCGCCGAAGCCTTTGGGCGAAGGCGGATAAGCTTTGTCGTAAGGAATCAGTTTAATCTTGGATTTTGAGCCGAGGGTTTTGATCACCAGCCGCGCCAGTTCGAGGATGCTGATTTCTTCCGTGCCGCCGATGTTGAAAATTTCCCCACGCGCCCTCGGACAATTTTGCAAACGCACCAATGCTTCCACCGCGTCGCGCACGTGACAGAAACATCGCGTCTGCCTGCCGTTGCCAAAGACTTTCAACGGTTCATTTTTTTTTGCCGCCCCGATAAATCGCGGCAGCACCATGCCGTAACGCCCGGTCTGGCGCGGGCCGACGGTGTTGAACAGCCGCGCGATGGTGACGGGCAGTTTTTTTTCGCGCGCGTAGGCCAGTGCGAGGAATTCATCCGTAAGCTTCGAGCACGCGTAACTCCAGCGCGACTGCCCGGGCGGCCCAATGAGCAAATCGTCGTCCTCGCCAAACGCCAGCTTCGCGCTCTTGCCATAAACTTCCGAGGTTGAGGTCAGCAGTAGCGGCGTGTGGTTCGCGGCGGCGGCGCGCAGCAAAATCTGCGTTTCGTGAAAGCTCGCCTCCAAAACGTGCAGCGCCGATTTGACGACGAGCTCGACGCCAACGGTCGCAGCCAGATGAAAAATAAAATCCGCATCCGCCGCCAGTTCCGGCAGCCGGGGACACGTGGAAATTTTCGATTGGACAAAGCGCAAACCCGGATGCGATTTGACGACGCGCAGATTTTCCAGCCGGCCGGTCGAGAGATCGTCAATGACAACAACGCGCCTGCCGTCGGCCAGCAAGCGCTCGACGAGGTGCGAGCCGATGAAGCCCGCGCCGCCCGTGACCAGAATGTGTTTCATTCGCTAAATCGTGAACCATCGGACAATGGAACGTTTTAATGGTTAAACGGGACAACGTTCCATTGCAACGCGGTTGCGATCGCTTCCGCCAGTTTCTGCCGGAATTCCGGGGATTCAATCAATTTCGCCTCGTGCGAATTGGACAGGTACCCGCCCTCGATGAGCACGGCGGGCCGGGGTTGGTCGCGCAGCACCCCGATGAACCGCGCGCGGCGCACCCCGCGGTCTTCCAGGCCAACGGTCCGCAACAGTGCCGCGTGCAGGCGGACGGCGAGTTGCAAATTTTCCGCGTCGAAGGCGTTGTTGGAAAAATTCTCCGACCAAAGATCGTTGTAACCGCGTATCAGGGTCGAGGACATGCCCGTCGGTGTGAGGCAATAGGTTTCGAGGCCGGCCTGTTTTTGGTCCGGCGCGGCGGAATTGAAATGCAGGCTGATGAACAAATCCGCGTGATGCGCTTCGGCGAATACAACGCGATCTGAATTGGTCACATACACGTCACTCGTCCGCGTCAGAAAAACTTTCCAGCCGTTCGTTTCGAGCAACGGCTTGAGCCGCCTTGCCCAGTCGAGGGTGAATTCCTTTTCAAACCGGCCGTCGAGCACGCTGTGCGTGCCGGTATTCGACCCGCCGTGGCCGGGGTCAATCACGATGACGCGGTTGGTGCCGAACGTCAGCGGCGGGTCACACAAAAGTGGTTCAAGATTTCTCTGCAAATCGAGTTCGTGCAGGAAAATCTGGTTGTCAATGAGCTGCGGTTCAAAACCGAGATTGATTTCGACGCCGTTCCAAGTCACTTCATGGCTGCCAATTTCCAAAACCATCACGCCGTTCGACGAACCAATTGCATACGTGGCCACCGGCAGGCCGGACAGCAAATGCGGCGCGCCGATTTTATGTTCGGCGGCCCAGCGGCTGAGCGAGGCCCACGTTATCACCGGCGCGGGACGGACGGCGTTCGTCGGGTGAACGACCGGCGGCAGATTCGTTTTAACAACCGGCGCGATGGGACGGGGCGGCTGCGGCATTTGCGGTTTTTGAACTTCATTGGTCGCCGGCCAGTTGGGCGGCAACGGTTCGTTGGGCGTATGTCGTGGCGTGGTCGCGCAGCCCGCCAAAAAAAACGCCGCGATGAAAATGATGCCAGCCGGTTTTAACATGCGGCCATTGTGCGGAAGGCAAAG
This sequence comes from Verrucomicrobiota bacterium, assembly GCA_050011235.1. Classification (GTDB taxonomy): domain Bacteria; phylum Verrucomicrobiota; class Verrucomicrobiia; order Limisphaerales; family UBA11358; genus UBA11358. Next base: position 6,374 of record JBEKJN010000110.1, read on the forward strand.
TCGGACTCAAGTTATTTGCAATTTATGATTTGCGATTGACGATTGACGCAGCCTCCACCGTTCGCTCGTAAATCGTATATCAAAAATCGTAAATTGCCTGTGAGGAAAACTTTGTTGCGCTTGCCGCAATCGCCTCGGAACGTCATCATTTGCTCGCTTGAAAATTTTGGTTGCCATCACCGGAGCCAGCGGCGCGCTTTACGCGCAACGCCTGCTCGATAATCTGGATTCGCGCGCGCACGAAGTCCATGTCGTGCTCAGCAACTACGCACAACAGGTGATCGCAGAGGAATTGCCCGGCGGCTTGCGCCTGCCCGCCGGGGTCAAGACGTACAACCTCAAAAGCATGAACGCGCCGTTTGCCAGCGGATCGAATCCGCCGGACGCCATGGTCGTCATCCCCTGCACGATGGGCACGATGGGCCGCATCGCGCACGGTTACAGCGAGGACGTATTGCTCCGCGCCGCCGATGTGGTGTTGAAGGAACGGAGAAAATTGATTCTCGTCCCGCGCGAAACGCCCCTGAGCCTCGTGCACGTCAAGAACATGGAATTGCTGCTGCAGGCCGGCGCGACGATTCTGCCGGCGAACCCAGGTTTTTATTCGAATCCGAAAACCGTCCAGGAAGTCGTGGACACCGTGGTCGCGCGCGTGCTCGACCATCTGGGCCTGCCACAAAAGCTGGCGGCAAGATGGGCGGAAGAAAAGGAGTGACATGAGGAAACATCGAATATCGAACATCGAACATCGAACGCCGAATGAAGATGCGAGTGCGGCTTGGGTTTTGCATGACGGCGACGCTGGCAGCCGCAAGTATGATTTGGAAGAACGTCTGCTGGAATTTGCTTCGGCGGTGATTGATTTGTCGGAAAAGCTGCCGAGTTCCCGGGCAGGCAATCATGTCGCGGGCCAGATTTTACGTTCGGGCACGTCGCCTTATCCGAATCACGGCGAGGCCGAAGCCGCGGAGTCGCGGGATGATTTCATACACAAATTGAAGGTATGCCTGAAAGAACTGCGCGAAACCCTGCGGTGGGCTCGGCTGATCCAACGCAAGGGCTGGGCGAAAGACGATCCAATGCTGTGTTTCACCTTGAGCGAGTCCGACGAACTCATTCGCATTTTCATGTCCAGTATCAGAACCGCACAGCAGAATGCTTTGAAACAAAAACGCACATCCGATACGACCCGAATTTTCTCCGGTGAAACCGGCTGATAATTCGATGTTCGGCGTTCAGCGTTCGATGTTCGATGTTCGATGTTTTCTTTAATCAAAAAATGGGCTTCGTTCGTCCGCTTCAGCCACACCGTCTTCGCGCTGCCGTTTGCGTTGGCGGCGATGGTTGTGGCCGCGCGCGATAACCGCGGCTGGCCGGGCTGGAAAACTTTTTTGCTCATCTTCGCCGCGATGATTTGCGCGCGCGCCTGTGCGATGGCGTTCAACCGAATTGTTGACCGAAAATTCGACGCGCTCAACCCACGCACGGCCAACCGCCACTTGCCCACCGGACAAATTTCGCTGGCGAGCGCAATCGCGCTCTGCGCGTTGTCAGCAGCCGGTTTGATCGCTGTAAGTTATCTCCTGAATCCACTGTGCTTTTATTTGTCACCCGTCGCAGTGGCGGTGATTTGTTTTTATTCGTTCACGAAACGGTTCACGGATTATACGCATGTGTTCCTCGGCCTCGCGCTGGCGCTCGCGCCGGTCGGCGCGTGGCTGGCGGTGAAAGGCGAAAATGTTTCCATTTTGGAAATTTTGCAGATGACCACGCTCGCGCTGGCTGTAGTTTTGTGGCTGGTCGGTTTCGACATCATCTACGCGCTGCAGGATTACGAGTTCGATAAATCGCAGGGGCTGCACTCGCTTGTGGTGGCGTGGGGACCGAAGAATGCGCTGGCGGCCGCGTTTCTGGCGCACATGATCATGTGCGGACTGCTGCTCGCCTTCGGGCTGTTGTGTGGATTTCGCATCGCCTATCTGCTCGGCTGGTTCATCATCATCGGCTGCCTCGTGCTGGAGCACTGGATTGCCCGCCGCCGCAGTTTGAACTGGATCAACCTCGCATTCTTCCGGCTGAACGCACTCGTCAGCGCGGTTTTTTTGATTGTCGTCGCGGCGGAAGTGATTTTTCAGGGCGGGTTCAAGTTGCGG
>JBEKJN010000111.1:0-8484 GCA_050011235.1 Verrucomicrobiota bacterium
AATTGCACGAGTGGCTGGTGTGGCATCACGCCTTGATCGTCGTCATTTTTGCGGCGGTGGTGTTTTTGTTTTACGCCCTGTTCGACCTGCTGCCGAAAATGCTGTTTCGCGCGCATCCCAACCAACTGTGCCTCGCCGCGGCCAACGTGTTCCGGCCCGTCCATTTTGTGCTGCGCCCGCTCGTCTGGCTGGTCAAGGCGGCGTCCACGGCCTTGTTGAACTGGACGGGTGGGCGCGCGTTCACCGGGCGGCTGTTCGGCAACCGCGAGGAAATGCGCGCCGTCATGCAGGAATCCGCGCAGGCGCTCACGAGCGACGAGCGCGCGATGGTCAACCGCGTGCTCGACCTGCAGAATTTCACCGTCCGCCAGATTGCCACGCCGCTGGCGCAGACGGTGGCGGTCGAGGCGCAAACGCCGATTCGCGACGTGCTGGCGCTGGCGCGCGAAAAGAAACTTTCGCGCCTGCCGGTCTGGGAAACGCGCGACGGCCGGCGCCGCATCGCCGGTTTGCTGGCGCTGGACGTGTTGTTGTTCCGCGGTGATCTCGATCTGGAAAAATCCGCGTCGGCGTGCGTGGCCCCGGCGCTCTTTGTGGACGAGGGGATGCGGCTGGAAATCGCGATGCGTCTGATGCAACGCGCCGGCCACCGGCTGGCGATTGTGCTGGGACGCGACCGCGGCGAAACCGGCATCGTGAGCCTGGAAGACATTTTAAAGGTGATGTTCGGCGAGGTGAAACTGTAAAATGAAAACGACTGATTTCTAAATCCTAATGACCAACGAATTCCCAATGACAAAATCCCGAAACATTTTCGCGCGCTTTTGCCGTGTTTTATCATTGGGACTTGCTCAATCTTTGGCCATTAGGGCTTCGTCATTGGTCATTCAATTTCCATGATCTGGGACTCTGTCATTTTGGTTGCGCTCAAGATCCTGGCGGTGTTGGTGCTCGTGCTGCTGAACGGATTTTTCGTCGCCACCGAATTCGCGTTGGTTCGCATCCGCGAAACGCAATTGGACGCGCTGGTGGCCAGGGGCCAGCGCCGCGCGAAAATGGCGCTGCACATCGTCCGCAATCTGAATTCCTATCTCAGCGCGACGCAGCTCGGCATCACGATGGCGAGTCTGGGTTTGGGCTGGATTGGCGAGCCGGTGTTCACGACGCTGCTGACGCCGCTCCTCATTCCGCTGGGTGTTGAATCAGGCGCCTGGCAACATTCCATTTCCTTCGCCGTCGGTTTCAGCGCGCTGACGTTTTTGCACATCACGGTGGGCGAACTCGCGCCGAAATGGATGACGATTCAGAAACCGTTGCCGGTGGCATTGCGGACAGCGCGCCCGCTGCACTGGTTTTATCTCGCGTTTTATCCGTTCAACCGGCTGCTGAACCTCGCCGCGCGCGGGCTGTTGCGCCAGATGGGAATCGAACCTGACGCGGAAATCAGCGGCACGCAATCGGAGGAGGAATTGCGCCTCGTGCTCGCCTCGGTCTCGCAAAGCGGGATGACGTTCGGACGCAACATCGTGTTGAACGCGCTCGATTTGCGCCGGCGCGTCGCGCGCGAAGTCATGCGTCCGCGCCACGAAATCACCGCCTTCGACACCGACGCGAGTCTCGCGGAATGTCTCACTATTGCGGAGAAGACGCGCTATTCACGCTTTCCCCTGTGCGAAGGCGGGGATTTGGACAAGACGCGCGGCGTGATTCACATCAAGGACCTTTATCCCGCATTGCGGGGCGACAAGGCGCGCACGGCGGCGGATTTGCTGCCGGCGGCGCACAAGCTGGTTTATGTGCCGGAAACCGGGCGGCTGGAAAGATTGCTCCAATTGTTTCTCGAACGGAAGCTGCACTTCGCCATCGTCGTGGACGAATTCGGCGGCACGCTCGGCATCGTGACGCTCGAAAACGTGCTCGAAGAACTCGTCGGGCAGATTCAGGATGAGTTCGATGAGGAAAAACCGGAGTTGACGCGCGTGAGTGAAAACGTCTGGGAAGCGTCCGGCGCGCTGCCGTTGCACGAATTGGAAAAACTCGTCGGCGAAATCGGGCGCGGGGAGGGTGCCGCGACCGCGAGCGGCTGGATCACGCAAAAGCTCGGCGGTTTTCCCAAGGCGGGCGACGCGGTGACCCTCGGCGCGTGCGAATTGCGCGTTGAAGAAATGGACGGCCCGCGCGTGGCGCGGTTGAAAATCACCCGACGCAAGGAATCGGAAGAACCCATCTTCACCACCAAGCGCCGCGAATCGCAAAAACAGCCGTGACCACACCGATGCCGGCGTCCACCGTGACCGCCGGCCAAAGCCCCTTCAAAGCCGCCGCGCTCGCAAAAAGCAGCAACGCACCCAGCCAGATGCCGAGCGGATGGTAATCCGGCGAACTTTTTCCTTTCGGCCGTTTGTTGATCAACATGGGCGTGACGAACGCCAGAATGAGCAGCGACACGACCGCCCAACTGAGGAAATTCACCAGCGGCGCGCCCTGCCAGGTGACCGGAAATTTTGTCGGTGTCCAAAGCCAGTAATGGTTCACGCGCGAAGCGAACGGATCGAGGGCGAAATCAAACAGCATCACCAACACGGTCGCGAAGCCAATGACCCAAAAGCCGTAAGTCTTGGTCTTCCGCCACGGACGCATAATCAACCGCGCCACGCCGCGCGAATTCAAAATGGCGAAGACCCAGAGCAGCGGCACCGCCCACGGCAGGGTTTTGAAGAGTTTCGGTCCCGCTTCCGGCCCGAACACAAATGGGCCGAAGGGCAGGTCGGTAATCTCGCCGAGCGCGTGTGCCGCGCCGCCGATGACCGCGATGATCAGCACGGCCCACAAAACATTTTGCATTGGCAACCGCCGCAACAGCGCGACGACCGTGCTGGCCGTTGCCAGCGAAATCAGCAGTGCGTCCGGCCATTCCGGTTTGTCCGGCCTGTTGGCGGAGGTCCAAAGCATGACGAACGCAACCGCAAAACACACCACCACCAGGGCCGTGAGTGGCCAATAAACCCAGGCCGTCATTTTCCCACCGGAGACGGGCGCTGGCTGATTTTGGGACGATGTTGGCGGTTGCATTTTGGAAACGCTATAAATTTGCGGACGGGGGCGCACTCTCAAAATTGACGGTGGCGCAGGAGACTGGAATTGCCTTGTTTCATGGCAGCAAAATTGCTTTTTTGGGTGGCGTCATGACATTGGACGAAATCACAAGCCAGATTAAGAACTGCGCCAGCCAGATGAACGCGCGTTACGGCGGCGTTGTTTTTGACGAGTGGGCAGTTGTCTCGCTGGTGCAAAACAAGGCGCGCATTCTGAATTACATCGGCCCGCGCAACGATGATTTTCTCAAAAACTTCGCCAAGGATTTGGGCGCGTTGCGCGCGGAGTTGGTCGCGGGACAGTATGGCGCCGGTGATTTTGAATTTGCGCGGCACGGCATCGGCACGGGTTTCGAGTCGTTCCTGGTTTTGGGCATGGGCGTTTACCTGATCTGCAACAACACGCACGAGTCCATGGATTCCATCACGAAAAACCCCCGCTGGCTGGAGGCGCAGGTGCCGTTCGCGGAACTGGCCGACCAGGTCCGCGCCCACCCGGTGGCCAGCTCCGGAGACACGCAGCTTTTCAAAAAGCCTGCGTAACGGCGGCGCCGATTTTTCAGCCGAGCAGGCCTTTCCAGAGAAAATATCCGTAGGCGGCGACCAGCACCGCGCCGATGAAACGCGGCAGCCGTCCGAAAAGGGCGATGAAAAAGAAATGCACCAGCGTCGCGCCGAGGAGGATGAACATTCCCGCGTGAAAAAACGGAGGCAGGTCCATGGTGTGATACAGGGCGTAAATGCCGATGCACAGCGGGATGGAAACGTGCGCATCGCCGACTTGCGAGGCATAGACCGTTTCCGGCTGTTTGCGCCAGCCGTAATAAAACGCCAGGACCGCGTTCGGCAGCACCATCAGCCAGCCGCTGAGCCAGCCGAGATATTTCACGCTGATGAAGCCGGTGTGAATGTTGGAAATCCAGGCCACCAGCCAGCCGGTGCTGACGTAAATCCCATACGCGCCAATGGCGAGCAGCGCCAAATCCACGGGCAACGTCCAGCCCAGGGATTTGCCCTGGCGCACATTGTTTTTGAGAACGTCGAATACGTGAAAACATTGCCAGAATAAAAACAGCCCGACCAAAACCAGACCGTCGTTGAAAACAATCCGCCCCTTGCGGCCCATCGTCCAGACCACACCGGTGAAAAACAAAATGGCGGTGAGTGTCAGCAACGACGAAAGCCGGTTCAGTTCATGCGTCTTGCCGCCGGTTTTGCTTTTTTTCTTTTGCGATGGCAAAATCTTCATTCCCCAGAAAATCGCGGGCAGGCCGAGCACGAGCGTCATGTTCGTGACGTTGTTGACGAGTGAGTTGACCATCACGTCCGCGCCGGAGCCGCCGTTGCGGCCGAGGATGAAGGCGAAGATGAGATTGCCCATGCCGGTGCAATACGGCATCACCAGCGTGCCGAGCACCGTGCCTTCGAAGCCCTTGGCGCTCAAAACCTCGAGCCGCCAGATCATCAGGAGCGACGCCACGATAAACAACGCGAGAAACAGCCACGGCGCATAAGGCCCTTTGGCTTCGATCCAATGGATGAACGGGTTGAGCACGGCGACGGAGTCTAATGAAAGCAATTTCCGGAGGCGATATTTACCTGCGCCGCTGTGTGCCACGGGTGATGACACCATGGCGCGGGACTTTCGAATTGTTTTTGCCGCGGGCTTGGCGCTAGGCTGAACCATGAACTGGTACTACGCGCTGGATGGCCAACAAACGGGCCCCGTCTCTGAATCGCAACTGGATGAACTGATTCGTTCCGGAAAAATCAACCGGGACACCAAGGTCTGGCACGAGGGGATGGCCGACTGGCAGCGTTTGCATGAGGTTCGGGCCGCCGGGCTGCCGCCCCCTCCCGGACTGCCATCGGGCGTAGTCTGCGTGGAATGTGGCCGGACCTTTCCGCCGGGCGAGGTCATCCAATTGAACCAGTCCTGGGTTTGCGCGCAATGCAAACCCATTTTCCTTCAGCGCCTCAGCGAGGGGGCCGCGCCATCCGGAGTCGGTATCTGGCGGCAAGGCCGGCGACTGGTCACCCGTTCGGAAACTCCGTTTCCGGATCGCTGTGTCAAATGCAACGCCCCCGCCAACGGCTTCCGCCTCAAACGCGTCCTTTACTGGTCACATCCCGCCTACTTGCTGCTGCTCCTCTGCAACCTGCTTATCCTCCTCATTGTTTATTTGATTGTCCGCAAGAAAGCGGTTTTACACATCGGCTTGTGCGAGAAACACCGCGCCCGACGGAAACTGGGACTGATCGTCGGTTGGGGTGGCACGCTGGTAGGATTTGTCCTCCTGATTGGCGCCGCAGCCGTCGAATCCGGTTGGACGGCGCTGGCGGGAGTGGCAGTGTTGCTGTTCAGCTGGATCTACGGCGGCATCATGGCCTCAACCGTGGCCGTCACAAAAATGAATAAGGAAAAGGTCGTCTGGGTCCGGGGCGTCCACCGGGATTTTCTCGAGCAACTGCCCGAGTGGCCCGGACCGTGACTGGGAAGGGTGGGTACCTCCACTGGCCAGACTGAAAGCCATCTCGTGCGATTCCAGCCAGCGCCGTAGGCGCGGAATCTTTGTAGAACCAAGACCAGCAACAATCTCAAGCCCCGTCAGGGGCGGCATATTCTTTGCCCGGCAATCATTTGTCGTCAGTTTTGAAAATGTATCGCTGGTCGTAATCCACGTTAAATTTTTCCAGCAACTCGACGTATTCCTCGCGAAATGATTTCTTTGCGTGGTGTTGCTGTTGGTTTTTGATGTAACGAATCACCGTGGCCAGTTGCGAACGCGAATAGGAAAATGCGCCGAAACCTTCCTGCCACGCGAATCTTCCAACCACCCAATGTTTCTCGTTGATGAATTTCGACGAATTGGCCTTCACATCCCGCACCAAATCCGAGAGCGATGAATCCGGTCGCAAGCCGACGAGCAGATGCAAATGATCCGGCATATTATTGATGGTAATCAGTTTTTGCTTCTGACCGGAGACGATGCCGGTGATGTATTTTTGGAGTTCGCCGTTGTGTTCGGGTTCGATGAGATTTTGTCTGCCTTCGACGGCGAACACGATGTGGATGTAGATTTGCGTGTAGGTGTTGGCCATGCGCGGAAGATGCCGCTCCTGACGGAGCTTAGGAATCTTTTTTTGGTTGGTTTCTACAAAGATGACGCCCCTGACGGGGCTGGCTGATGCACTTTGTTTCAAGCGCCGTAGCAAGGCGCGGCATATTTGTAGAACATCAACCGCAAAATGAAATAGCCCCAGCGGGGCGACATATTCTGAAAATCATTCGGCAACGGATTTGAAAAGGAGTCGTTTGTGGAAGATGTCGCTCCTGACGGAGCTTGAAAATCTTTTTTGGCTGGTTTCTACAAAGATGACGCCCCTGACGGGGCTGGGCGAAGCGCCGGCTCGTCACGGCGGAGACGAAGGCGAAGGCATCAGCGCAGCACCGGCAGAAATGGGCGGGCGCAACATGGGACGGATGGGAAGCCACCGTGCGGCAGCAGTGGAAGTCAGGTTTGACTTATCGCTTGTTGAATCTGCTTCTGAAATCTGTTCAGAGAATCATCTTTTTCGAATGCAGCCACGCCTTGGACAAACGAACGGGCTATGACCAGGCAGAAAATTTGACCGGCGGCGATGCCAAGCATGGAATAATCGTTTGGTTTCTTGGATTGAGAATGCTTGAGAAGAATATTCGCTGAATCCGGTGAATCCATCTCGACCAGGAAAACGGTGAATTGCTGGCTGCTTGCCTTCGCGTGTTTATCAGCGGAAAGGCGTGCCGAAATTTGAGCGCCCGCACAAACTTTAGCCAACATCTGCTTCAAAGGACTTGGTTCAGAAGTCCTGAGCCACACATCAGGAAGTTCCGTCGCAAGTTCGATGGACTCGGTGCGATAAGAATCGGCGTCGATAATTGAGGCTATCTTCATTGCCGTGGTCAACAGATCGGTTTTCGGTGCATAAGGTTTGAATCCCCAACGCACGAAACCTCGACCAGATGCAGTTTCGACTTCGAGGTAGCCCCATGAATCTTTTAAGCTCTTGTATCGTTCATTGCGTCCAGCGAAACCGGTGAATAAATCGCGAGTTTCGGGTTCGGCAATTCTTGCTATATCGCGAATTAAAGAATCAGCATCAACTCCAATTCGGGATCCAGTGTGATAAAGAAGAGCAAGAGCCCAGAGTATGTCTCGGAAGTCCGTTCGTTTGGCCTCAATCATTGCCAATGCGGTAAGCCCGTCTTGAAGCAATTCAGCATCTTTGTCTCGTAGAGCGAAAACTGCGACCCTTCTTGCGAATTCGATCAGCTTGTAAAATTCGTCCATTGATGTTGCCAAAGTAAAGTTTGCCCGATCTGCTTCGCTTAAGGCGGCGAATAGCTTGCACGTTTTCTGAATCTGAACATCAAAATCTGAATGAACAGGATTCAACAATTCCCATTCTCCAAGACGTGGCTTGTAATCGCCTTGTGGCAATGGAGATGGTGACATTTTTCCCGTCTGTAGCCGAACTTGTTCGTGTTGACGAGCGTCGGCAATTTGCTGGCCTAGAACAAACGGTTCATTTGATTTTTGATTGTTCATGCCAGTCAAGCTTGTCACCCAGCAAAAGCTGTTAGCGCCTTCTCAATTCTTGCCATGACGCGTTCTTTGCCTAGAACTTCGAGCAGGTGGTAGAGGCTGGGGCCGGCGGGTTTGCCGGTCACGGCCAGCCGGCAGGGATGCACCAGCACCCCGGCTTTTACGCCCAGCGCCTTGGCGGTTTCCTTGAGCGCGGCTTCAAGCGTTGCGGCGTCAAATTTCGGCGCGGCGGCAAAAGCGTCGCGGAGTTTTTCCAGGCGCGGCTTGTTTTCAGGCACGAAATCCTTTTTCGCGGCCTCGGCGTCGTATTCGATCTTGTCGGTGAAATAAAATCCGGCGTATCCGGGCAGTTCACTGAACATCTTGAATTTGCCTTTGCACGTGTCGAGCGCAGCTTTGACGTAGGGCAGGGGAAAAACGTTCGTGTCAATTCCAGCCTTGGCGAAGGCGTGGACGGCCAGTTCGTAAAAGCGGTCGTCGCCGAGTTCACGGGCGTATTCGCCCTGCAGCCAGAGGAGTTTCTCGTAATCGAACCGCGCGTTGTGCCGGAGAATCTGCGGCAAATCGAAACGTTCAACGACTTCATCACGCGATAATTTTTCACGGTTGTCTTTGGGCGACCAGCCGAGCAGGCACAAATAATTCACGACCGCTTCGGGCAAAAATCCTTGTTCTAGGTAAGTCGTGAGGGACGCGCCCTTGTCGCGCTTGCTCATCTTGGAGCCATCGCCGTTCAGGATGAGCGGGATGTGGGCGTAATGCGGAGGATGCACGCCAAACGCCTGAAAGAGCGCGATGTG
>JBEKJN010000112.1:0-8409 GCA_050011235.1 Verrucomicrobiota bacterium
AGAATGGCGTCCACGAGCCCGCCCGTCTGAAAATACGCGGCGACCTGCGGCAGTTCTTTTTGCAACCGCGTCCGCACACGATCCATATAAACGAAGCTGCTGGCCTTGCGATGGTCTTGCAATCCGACTTGCACGAATGCGGTGTGCTGGCCTGAATTGGGCGTGTAAATGGAAGAAAATCCGGGCGTGACACCGATATTTGAAACGATGATTTTCAAATCGTTCGTCGGCACCACTTCACGCACGATTTGTTCAACCTTTTCAACGAGTTGATCGGTCAACTCCAAACGTGTGCCCGTCGGCGCTTTGAGATTGACGACGAACTGGCCGGGATCCGTGCGTGGAAAATAAGCCTCGCCGGTCAGCGGATAAAGGCCAAGGCTCAAAACAAAAATTCCCGTGATGCCAATCACGGTTGCCAACGGGCGCAACAGCGCGAATTTCACCGAGCGGTCGTAACCGTCAAGCATTCCATTAAATTTTCGATTGAACCACGAGTTGAACCGCTGGCCAAAAGATTTTGGAGTTTCATCCGCTTCGTGTCCGTGATGCCCCTTGATAAATTTGGCGCAAAATAGCGGCACAACCGTCATAGCCACGAAATACGACGCGAACAGGGACAACACGACTGACAACGCGAGCGCCGTGAACAGAAACCGGCTGACGCCATAAAGGAACGTCACCGGGAAAAAAACCACAACGGTTGCCAGCGTTGCGGCCAGCACCGGCAATGCAACTTCACGTCCCCCTCGTTCCGCGGCGACCTCCGGCTTCTCGCCCAATTCGATATGGCGGAAGATATTTTCCAGAACGACAACCGAGTTATCAATCAAACGGGAAAACGCCAGCGCCAGCCCGCCCAGAACCATTGCGTTCACGGTATTGTCGCCAACTGAAAGGGCAATGAACGCTGCCAGCGCCGACAGCGGGATTGAAAGAAATACGGCCAGCGTTGCCCTCATGCTGCCAAGAAAAATTAGAATCATTGCGCCGGTGAGAATCAAACCGATGGCGCCTTCGTGGATGAGATTCTCAATGGCGTTTTTGACAAAGACGGATTGGTCAAAAACAACTTTCGTCACCAGTTGCTTCGGCACGTCCAATAAATGAGCAACAGCGTCTTTGATTCCATTGACGACGGAGATGGTGTTCGCGTCGCCGCCTTGTTTCAGCACCGGCAGATAAACGGACGGCTGTCCATCCACGCGCACGATGTTGTATTGGATTTGCGAGGCGTCTTGGGCGTTGCCCACATCCGCCACGAGCACGGAAGCATCACCCACCGTTTTAAGCGGCAGTTGGTTGATATCCTTCATGTCGTTGATCTGGCTGTTCGCGTAGAGGTTGTAATCGAACGGCCCAATTTTCACGTCACCTGCCGGCAGAATCAGGTTGGCTTCGTTAACGGAACGAACAACATCCATCACGCTCAGTTGATGCGCTTCAAGTTTGAGCGGGTCCACATAAACCATGATTTGCCGGTAACGTCCGCCGAATGGTTGTGGCACTGACGCGCCCGGTACATTCGCCACTTGATTGCGGACATCATACTGGCCGAGGTCGCGGAGTTGTGCTTCGTTCAGCCCTTCTCCTTTTAATGTGATGAGGCACACGGGCAGACTCGACGCATCGAATTTCAAGACGACCGGCGGCAACGTGCCCGGCGGTAAACGGCGCAAATTGGCCATTGCCAGATTGGCAATGGTCGTGACTGCGGAATCGGGATTCACGCCCGGCTGGAAATAGACTTTGATGAGACTGACGCCGGGCAGTGAGCGCGACTCAATGTGGTCAATGCCCGCGCCCAGTGTGAAGAATCGCTCGAACCGGCCGGTGATGTCGTTTTCAATTTGTTCCGGCGGCATTCCCGAAAAAAACGTGGCGACGACCACGACGGGAATTTTGATCGGCGGAAATAAATCCACCGGCATTCGCACCAGACTCGTCACCCCTACCACGCAAGTAATGAGGCAAATGACAATAATCAGGTATGGATAACGAATGGCGAAACGGGACATGAAAGTGAAATGAGTTTAGGGACGGTCTTTGGCGACGGCGGCGCGCAATTTCTCAATCGAGAATTCCTTTGACTGGCAGAGCGTAATCAATTCCTGCTCGCGTGCGATAATTTCCGCCGCCGCCAGTGGAATCTTTCCGGCGATGTCGGACGGAATGGATTGAACGCCGTGCAAATCACCATGAAGCAAATCGCCGGATTGAATTTTCAATCCGCCGACTTCGACCGGCGTGCCAAATTCAACAATATGAACGTAAGCGTGTGAGACGGAAACGTTCCTGGCAAAAAGTTGGAAACCCAGTTTCTCCGCCGCCGGAAGATCGCGCACCGAACCGTTCGTCACCGCGCCCACACAACCAAGTGCGCGCAGAATGTTGACATGCACCGCTCCTAGCAAGGAGCCGAGCCCGGTCTTTGTGGCCACATCTTGAACGACGACCACGCGCGGCGCAGGCAGCGAAATAATGTAATCCCACCAATCCGTGCGGTCGGGATAATTGCTGCTCGCAGTTGACGGTGACGAACCGCGAATCTTGAGTGTCGTCGCGTAACCGAGCATCGGCGGAAGTTTTGGAAACAAGCAGTGAATCGAGTTGTCGGCAAAACCTTCATTGCGCAGCCGCTCGTGAAAAGTTTCAATGGCATTGGCCAGCGTGCAGGCGTCCAACCGGCGTAGAATTTCCAATTGTTCGGAAGTTAAAATAGCATTCATGAATTCAAAAAAGTCCCGCGCGCATCAAAATTTTCCGGCGAGCTTCGTGCCCCAAAAAACAGTGAACCGGCCTCGGCGCGCCCGTCCGTTTTTTCAGTCGTATGAAAGTGATTAACAGAGCAAAACGCACAAGGTCATTGAATGGTTTGATTTCAATTTTCATCGCGCATGGAAAGCTGGATGAGTTTCGGCTCGACTTTCTGGCCAGCCTGAAATCCCGAACGGTTGCCAATAACCACTAGGTCGCCCTCGTTCAAACCGGAAAGGACTTCGTATTTGTCCGGTGTTTCCAAACCGAGCTTTACGGCGCGCTCTTCAATCTGATTGTCATGGTTAACGACATAAACCGTGAGCGTTTTTTCGCCGGTAACCGCTTCGGTGGGAACGGCCAGAACTTGCAGCCGCTTTTCAACTTTCAAGACCACGGTGGCATACATCCCCGGCATCAGTTCCAGATTCGGATTGGGCACTTCAATTTCCGTGATCATCGTCCGGGTGTCTTCATCCACGTCATGCGTAAAACGGGAAATCTTGCCGGTGAAAGTTTTGCCATTGGAAGAATCCACTCGCACTTCAACCGGATCGCCGAGATGGACATCTTTCACATAATCCACCGTGACGGGAAAATCCAGCCGCAGCCGGTAATTGTCCGAAACGCGCACGAGCGGCAGGGCTTGTCCGCCTGACGAAGTGCCGCCTTGGATAAGCGTGCCCGGGTCGGCGTAACGGTGGGTAACGACACCGTCAAATGGCGAGGTGATCTGTGTATAGCCAACCATGGTTTGAAATTTTTCAACATTGGCTTTCGCGGCAGCAATCGCGGCGGCCATGGTTTGATCATTGGCCGCAGCGGTGTCGAGGTCCTGTTCCGCGACGAGGTTGGGATGGTCTTTGTTGACCGACTGTAGCCGCGAGTAAATCAAGTGCGCGTTGGTGTAATCCGCCTCCGCCTTCTGTTCCGTGGCGCGCGCGTTATCCAAATCATCCTGCAATTCCGGCACTTCGAGCGTGGCCAAAAGTTGTCCGGCTTTGACTTGATCGCCAAAATCTACGTTCATTTTGCTCACATAGCCGGAAACTTTTGCGTGCAATGCGACTTCCACATAAGGCCGGAATTCCGCCGCAATCGTCACCTCTTTGTAAAGGTCTTCGCGCGTCACTTTCGCCACGCCAGCCGTCGGCGGACCAGTCAAATCAGCACTCACGGAAACTTGCCCGCGTGCGTGATGCACCGCCCACAATACGCCCAGGCCGATGATGAGAACCACTGCCAGAATTTTGAAAAGATTTTTGAAATGGGATTTCACAATTTTGAATTTCATAGACCGATGGAAATTTTTAGTTTTTTGACAAGGGCACTTTGACGCGAAAGCAACTGCCGTTGCCAATAGTACTTTGCGCTTCCACTTCTGCGCCATGTGCGATGCAAATGGATTTGACGATGGAAAGTCCAAGCCCCGCGCTTTCGGAATCGTCGGAACGAGCTTGATCAACACGATAAAAACGCTCGAAGATGTGTGGTAACGCATCGGGCGGAATGCCGATGCCGTTGTCTTCCACTTCCAGCACGGCGTGGCCGTTGGCGGCGAGGATGCGCAATTGAATCGCGCCTTTTTCCGGCGTATATTTGATGGCATTGTCGAGCAGGTTCACGACTACTTGTTTGAGCCTCACGCGATTGCCTTTCACCGGTGCCGGTTCGCTGGCGTCGCAGGAAATGGAAATTCCTTTATCTTCGGCCAGCAGATTCATTTGTTCTGCGGTGGTTTTGGCGAGTTCGGCCAAATCGAAACGTGTCCATTCGGTTTGCGCTTCGCCGGCATCGAGCCGTGAGAGCGTGAACAATTGCTCCACGATTTTGCCCAGATGCACGACTTCCTCCAACATGCTGCCGGCGCGGTCGCGCAATTCCGAATCGAGGCGGGTGTCTTCAGCAAGATTTTCCAGTTCGCCGCGCAGAATTGTGAGCGGCGTGCGCAAGTCATGCGAGGCGTCGGCAACAAACCGTTTTGAATTTTGAAAAGCATCGTCCAACCGCGTGATCATTCGATTGAGTGAAACAGACAGTCGCTCCAATTCATCGCCAGTGCTTGAGACCGGCAAACGTTCGCTTAAATTATGTTGCGTGATGCGCTCGGCGGCCTGTGTGATATGTTCGACCGGCGTCAATGCCCGCCGTACTAGCAGATAACCACCGCTTGCGATGATGATGACCGCCAGCGGCAAACCCCAAGCGAGTTGCAAAAACAAATGTTTGAGCATCGTTTCCACCGGATCAAGCAATTCACCGAATTCCACGAGGTATGCAGGATTGTCGGACGATTTGAAATTCAAAGCGGCAACGAGCAAAGTTTTGCCTTCCGACAATTTCAACTTGCGATAGGATTCCGTTTGTGGCGACGGCGGAAAAATAGGAACTTCCGCCGGATCGAAACTGCCGTCTTTGGGCGCTTCAGAAACATAAACCAGCGTGCCGTCGGCGCGTGTGATGCGGATGAAGCGGTCGTTGATTTCCGGCTCATACCAGTCTTTTGTCTGGCTGGCGACGGCAGCCTCGCCGGTTTGTTTGACATGAACGAGCAGCATATTGGCAATCTGGCGCGCGCGGCGGGACTGCGATTCGCGCAGGTCGTTTTCCAAAAAATGCCGCAGATCCAGATACAACAGCGCGCACAGCAACAAAAAAATCACGGCGAGCCAGCCAGCATACCAGGCGACCAGGCGGAAGCTGATGGAGCGCGTGTTCATGTCTGCCTCTCGTCGTTCAAGCTGTAGCCGACGCCGCGCACGGTGCGAAGCAGTTTGACGGGATACGCGTCGTCCACTTTTTCCCGCAAATGCCGCACATAAACATCCACGATGTTGGTCAACCCCTCGAAACTTTGATCCCAAACGTGTTCAATGATCATGGTGCGCGAAAAAACGCGGTTCGGCTGCGAGGCCAGATATTCGAGCAGCGAGTATTCCTTGGAAGTCAGTTCAATCTTTTTTCCGGCGCGTTTCACATTTTGCGAAAGCCGGTCAATTTCCAAATCGCCCACGCGCAGCACGCTGGAGCGATTGACTGGCCCGCGCCGCAGCAACGCCTTGATGCGCAGAAGCAGTTCGGCGAAGGCAAACGGTTTGGTGAGATAGTCGTCCGCGCCAGTTTCAAAATTTTTTATTTTGTCGATCATGCCGTCGCGCGCAGTGAGAATTAGAATCGGCACCAGTGAATTTTTACGCCGAACTTTTTCAAGAATCTCCGTGCCGGTCAGTCGGGGCAGCATCAAGTCCAGAATGATGAGGTCATAATTATAAGTATTGGCGGCTTCCCAGCCGCTTTGGCCGTCGTGATAAACATCCACGGCAAAGCGCTCCGCCTTGAGGCCGCGCAAGATGATGTCGGCCACTTTCTTTTCGTCTTCCACAAGCAGGATTCGCATAAACTGTTTAACTTCGACAAGGTAATAGACCAAATGTTGATTAAAAGAACGTAAAAGCCTGATTAAAATTCGTTCAGAAAGTCTCGCCACCTTTTTGGGGCGAATTTTAATTCAGCTTTCATGCGGCCTTAATCTTCAGCGTGTCAATTAAGACGGACGGTAAGAGAGTCAGGAACGCGAGCGATTCTGAGGACGAATGGCATGTGCGTTGCGCCAGCAAGTGAAAGACCTGATTCCAAAAACATGGAGAGGATTCATATGTCAAAAGCAGTCAAGGACACGAAAAGGCCGATCTGCCTTTCGACCGTCACTCCAAAACGGGAGGTGGCTTTCGTTTTGAGCAGTCAAGAGGCGGAAGAGGTTTATTTGTGCGGAGACTTCAATCAGTGGGTTCCCCGCAGCCTGCCCATGATCCGGCATGGTGAAGATCACTGCTGGGAAAAGCGGCTGGTGCTGGAACCGGGCCGCTACGAATACAAATTCATCGTGAATGGAGTTTGGATTCACAACCCCGATGCCCCGGAGAATGTGCCGAATAGTCATGGCTCCCTCAATTCGGTCGTGGAGGTCCGGCTATGAACGCACAATTCAACCCTGTCCAGCGGAGGATGTGCCGGAAATCTCCCCGTCAAGCGCGAGTTGACGGCCGGCCCAAGACGCAGCAGCGGGACCGACACGAAAACACCATCCAGTTGATCTACGCGCATCTTCCCCCCGCCGTTGTCCTGGCCGCGCAACAACATCTTCGGGCACAAACGAACATCGAGCAACGGGCGCACCAAGCCTGGTTTGCCCAAAGTTGTCGGCCAGGAAGCGCCCTGGGTGACTGGATCCGGGCCGAATGCGAGGTGGTGCAAAACCTCTGCCAAGCCCTCCTGAGCCGGAATACCCGGGAGCCGGCGCCAGACACTGTTTCCCAATGATTTTATGAATCATCTAACTAAAAACCTGCAAATTCACATCCACAAAGCGACCGGTGTTGCCCGTGATGAACATGATGAACAGGTTTCGCTCATCGCCGTGAGTTGAGCCAGCGTTTCGCTTTAAGCCCGTCCGGCTGAACAAACATGGAAATAAAAGTGATGAAGACCGCCACGAAAGCAATTCCCAACCTGGCAGACCTGCCATCGGATGAACGTATGCAATTGGAAGATCAAATTTGGGAACGGGCACTTGCACTTTGGCGTAAAAGAGGATCTGCCCATCGAATGCACTGAACGCCTTGCTCCAAGCTGAACGTGAAGTATTGGCACAAAGAACAAGCAAGTTTCACTCATCGTTGGAAGCTTGAGCACGGAAACTTCACATTAAAACGAACTGAACGGCGAATTAAAATTCATTCAGAAACTTGTATCGTGAATCAAACCGTGGCAAAATTGATCAAAACTATGGGATATTATTTTACTTTGATGCTGGTTATGACAGGCGCTCTTTTGTCAGGCTGCGCTACCAGCAATAGACTTGTTCTCGACACTGTGGGGCCGCCAATGTTTCAGCCGACGACGACGAGTTCAACTTTAACCAATGGCACCCTGGTGGTTTATTCCGCTTTCACGAGAAACGCTGATTTCAACAGCCGTGATCCTTATCGCCGGGAGTATTCCGACTACAAAATCTTCAGCCCCGATGGGAAGCTGCTGCAAAGAGTCCACAATAATTCGGGAACCATTTTTCAAGACGCGGTGTCAGTGGAGCTTCCACCGGGAAAATATTATGTCATTGCACGTGCCAATGGTTATGGATATGTGACCGTTCCGGTAATTATTGCGGCACGGCAAAACACCATTTTGCATCTTGAAGGCGGTGGTTCGTGGCCGGACAAATCCGCCTTTGGTCAAACCAATGCCGTGCGACTGCCGGATGGCCAAATCATTGGCTGGAAAGCCGCGTCCAATTTTTAATTTGCAAATAATCAAATGGAGAGGCTCTTTAAGCGCGCCGCGCAAATTTTAGTCCTTCAACTGCATTAGCTAACTGCCCATTCCCAGCAGTGACGGTGGAAAAGCATACAATTTTATTGGGGTGTTCTTCAATTGTTACTGATCGCCGGTTTGTTGCTGAATTGTAACATTTCCGCCGCATGGTTGTAACAACGCAACTTCAACGTATTGTCGCGTTCGAGATGACAACCATGAAAAAAGAACCATGAAAAAAAACAAGAAGCGAGATTCAACCAAACTGGCGTTGTTTGCCGGCGCGGCGGCCTTGGCCACCCTGACCCCTCAATCCCGTGCGCAATCGTCCGTGGACGCCCT